>NZ_JAVVQU010000050.1:0-19091 GCF_036655075.1 Niameybacter sp.
ACAACAGTAACACCAAACTATTAAGATTTCAAATAAAATGCACTAGTGCTTATACACTAGTGCATTTTTATTTACTAAGCAATTAAAAATGTAAGACCTAAAAAAACTAATGTAATGCAGAGTGCTACACCATTAATCATTTTAGAAAAACGTGCTACACCCATTGACCATTTCTTTTTATAAATTAAGTAGACACTAACTCCAATGAGAATAAGGCCTATTGTTAAAGTTACTATCCCTATAGGGATTTGATAAGCTATGCCTACATCTAAAAACATATACATAAACAGGATTAAAAGGTCAGCAATTAAGGCAATACTGCTTAAATGCCAGGGTTCTAAAGCGCGGCTAGGAGTCTGTTCCCAATCATACATTTTCTTCTTTTCTTTAGTTGTTAATGTCCCTTTAACAAGTGTTACCGTTTCTTTTTGTTTTTTTTTCATACCTACTCCCCTTAACTCTAATCATGTGGCATAGTATAACGAATTACAGTTCATTTTGGCAATATGTGAACTTGTGTTATAATAAAACTATTATACTAAGGAAGGATTTAAATATTGTGAAGATATTACTTGTTTCATTTAATGCTAAATTTATTCACTCTTCTTTAGCCCTTAGGCTAATTAGGGATTATTGTACCGACTATAAAGAACATATGGAGATTTTAGAGCTCACTATCAACCATCAGCTTGGTGCCATTTTGAAAGAGATTTATACAAAAAAACCAGATATACTTGGCCTCTCTTGCTACATTTGGAATATGGACTTAGTAGAAGAATTGGTACCCCTTATTAAAAAGGTTTTACCTGATACAAAAATTGTACTTGGTGGACCAGAAGTTTCTTACAATAGCGAACCCGTTTTTGATAAAATCCCTGTAGATATGATTATGGAAAACGAGGGAGAAGAGACTTGGTATGACTACTGTGCTTACCTTATTGATGGCAAAGGCTCTCTTGAAACACTTAAAGGCATTGTATACCGTACAGAAGCGGGCAAGGTACGTCGCAATATGGCACGCCCTCTTATGGATATGGCTAAGCTACCCTTTGTCTATGATGACTTAACAGGACTTGAACATAGGATTATGTACTATGAAGCTTCTCGTGGCTGCCCATTTAATTGCCAATACTGTCTGTCTTCCATTGAAAAGGGCGTACGTTTTATGCCACTTGAACGCGTCTTGTCAGAAATTCAATATTTCTTAGATCAAGGTGTGAAGCAAGTGAAGTTTGTAGACCGTACCTTTAATACCAGCAAGCACTATGCACGTGCTATTTGGCACTACATCATTGAACATGACAATGGCTATACCAACTTCCACTTTGAAATTGCAGCAGAGCTCCTAGAAGATGCTTGCTTAGAAATGCTTAAGGATGCAAGGCCTGGTCTTATTCAATTTGAAATTGGTGTGCAATCTAGTAATATAAAAGTTTTAACAGCTATAGACCGTAAAATGCCTTTTGAAGATATTCAAGAAATTTCCCTTAAAATCAAAGCGTTGGGTAATATTCATCAGCATTTAGACCTAATTGCCGGTTTACCTTTTGAAGATTATGCTTCCTTTAGACAGTCTTTTAACGATGTTATTAGCTTAAGACCTGAGCAGTTTCAACTGGGTTTCTTAAAACTTTTAAAAGGGTCGGGGCTTAGAACCCGTGCAGAGGAATATGGTATTGTATATCATAGCAAGGCACCTTATGAAGTGCTTTATACGAATCATATTAGTTTTGCCGAACTTTTAAAATTACATGGTATAGAAGAATTGGTTGAGCGTTATTATAATAGTGAGCGTTTTAATCGAAGTCTTGAGTATCTTTATACACTTCTTGCTTCTCCCTTTGATTTTTATGAGGCTTTCAATGCCTTTTGGGAGTCTAATGGTTATGACAAAGTAGCACACAAGAAAGATGCTTATTATCTTTTATTAGTAGCCTTTGCAGATACGTTAGAAGGTATTAGCAAAACGTTAATCCGTGAACTTGTAAAAATGGACTGGTACGCTCATGAAATGGTTAAAGACTTACCTACCTCACTCATCACCTTAAATCAAAGTGCTTACCGAGAAGACGCCAATAGCTTAGTACGTGATGATGCCTTTATGATTGAAAAAGTAGGAGTGGATTCTACTTGGACTTCTAGACAACGCTTAAGAAAAATGCATATTGAATGGTTTACTTATCATGTAGAGGGAGACCTGAGTGAAGCTCAAACTCCACTTGCTTATCTTTTTGACTATACACTACAACCTACACGCTATACTTTACTCAATCCATGGCTAGGTAACTAGCGAAAGGAGCCATTATGACAGAAAAACAAAGGATTGAACGGATTTTAGAAACTTTAGATACGTACTATGAAAAAGATGTCATTTGCTATCTCAATCATGAAAATACTTTACAACTTTTAATTGCCACCATTCTAAGTGCACAATGTACAGATGATCGTGTCAATATGGTGACAGAAAGCTTATTTAAGAAATACCGTACAGCCGAAGACTTTGCTACAGTGGAACTTAGCGAGTTAGAAGTAGATATTAAAAGTACAGGGTTTTATAAAAATAAAGCTAAAAACATTAAGGCGTGTGCCATTAAGCTTTGTGAGTTATATGGGGGAGAAGTGCCCAAAGATCTAGAAGCCCTCACTGAACTTGCTGGGGTAGGCCGCAAAACAGCTAATGTAGTTCGGGGTAATATTTTTAATATCCCAAGTGTTGTGGTAGATACCCACGTCAAACGTATCTCTATTCGCTGGGGATTAACAATGGCGACAGACCCTGTTGCTATTGAAATGGAATTAATGAAAAAACTGCCTAAAGAACATTGGATTCGTTATAATACACAAGTCATTGCCCATGGGCGAGCAATTTGCACGGCTAGAGCCCCTAAGTGCCTAGACTGTATGTTTCTTGCCCTGTGCCCCTATGGTCTAACAAAGCGCCTTCAAGACCTACCTAAGCAGGCCCAAGAAGCCCTAGAAAAAGGACATATGTATTAAAACGATTTTTATAAAAGTTATCACTTATCAAAATATACTATAAAAATCCCCCAAGAGGTGTACCACATATTTTACTATGTGGTACACCTCTTGGGGGATTAATTAATTAGTATGTCCTTTTTTGGGTTTAATCAAATGCTTTTTGGGTTTTGCTTGATTTTTTTCCTCTTGTCTTAATGCTAATATATGTTCATAATAAGCTAACGCGTTTTGACCAAATATTTCATCAGACAATGGTGCAACAGAGCTCATTGCATGTATAGATAAAGTTTTTCGGTAACGCTCATCTTCTAAAAGATCAATAAGTGCCTGAGAAAGCTCCTCTTGATTACTAAACTTACGACCATTGTAGTCGTTTTCTACCAATGCCTCAATACTTTCATCATGTTTGGCAACAACAGGTAATCCAGCCGCCATAGCTTCTGCAAAAGTTAAGCCTTGTGTTTCTGAAACAGAAGCACTGACAAAAACATCGCCTAGTTGATAAAATTTTCCAATGGTTGCCCAAGGTTGAAGACCTGCAAAAATAACGGCATCTTCAAGTCCAAGTTTCGTTACCATTTCTCTTAAATGAGTCATTTCAGGGCCATCTCCAACAATGAAGAATTTTGCCTTAGGAATTTTTTCCACAACACGTGGGAATGCTTCTAAAACCACATCAATACTTTTTTCTTTGGCAATACGTCCCACAAAGAGAACTGTAGGGGCGTCTAGGGACAACTTGAATTGTGTTTTTAAAGCTTGAATTTCTCCTTTGGTGTAGCGACTTGGACTAAAAGGTGCAAAGTTAATCCCTGTAGGGATGACCTCAATAGGTTTTTTTACGCCATAATTTAAAAGTAAATCTTTTGTTTTTTCAGTAGGGGCTACCACACCATCTACACTGTTACAAAACATTTTACTATACTTACGTGCAAGCTCAGGAGAAAATTCAACACCTTTAGAGATGTAGTGCATGTATTCTTCATACATGGTGTGATAAGTGTGTACAATAGGTACATCTATTTTCTTTGAAATGAGTTTAGCTAAAAAGCCTAATGAAAACTCTGTTTGAGATAAAATAATATCTAGTTTTAATTTTTTTACACGATTCACGAGTTTTTGTGAGTAAATAATACCTACACGATGGTCTTTTAAAAACACAAAAGGTAAACTTGGTATACGATAAACATAAGGTTTTTGGTCGTTTGCATGGGGATGACTAATCGTAAAGATATAAACGTTATGACCTTGTTTTTTTAATTGTTCTTCTAGGGTTACAATAGAGCTTACAACCCCGTTGATTTGTGGTAAATACGTATCTGTAAATATCCCAATATTCATTTTAACACCCTCTTAATTCATTTTAACATTAGCTTTCGATATGCTCTTTTAGCATTTTAAGCTTGAAAGTATCCCCAGTTGTTTGATAATAGGTTCGAAGTTTTGATTTATTTTACGTGTCTGAAAGGTTAGAAGTGACTGATAACAGGATTTACCCTCTTCACTTACACTTAGAGGTATTTTATCCCATTCTATCGTCAATAATAATTGAAAGGGAAAAGATGCTTGTACATTAGCATTGGCCTCACGTTCTTCATTCAAATATTTTTCCCAGCGGTCATTACGCTTATGAATACTTCTTTTTATACACCAAGCTATGACTAGAAAACAAATGACTATACCTATAACCCCACTCAGGCGCACGACTAAAGTTGTCCATGGATTCAAAGTCTCCACCCCTTCTTTATTAACTTAGGTATAAAAACTATATTTATTATAATACAAATTGATTTTAATGAAAAGAACAGAGTATAATGAAAAGAGAAAACTTATGAATGAAAGATGACAAGACTTATGAAAAATAAAATGCTTAATGACAACCAAACAACTGCTGTCCATATGCCACTAGGTCCTGTTATGGTTATTGCAGGCCCCGGTTCTGGCAAAACTTTTGTTATTACTGAACGTGTTTATCATATGATTCACAATCTTGCTTGCGATCCAAGAAAGATACTCGTTATTACCTTTACCAAGGCTGCTGCCCAAGAAATGCAAAGTCGCTACCAGAAAAAAGATACTACCCATAGCGTAGCTTTTGGGACATTCCACTCTATTTTTTATCGCATGCTTAGAAACAGCGACCCCGTACGCTATGGGTTAGACCGCCTAATTCAAGAAGATAAAAAGAAACAGTTTATTGAAAAAATTTATGCAAGTATGGACGTAAGTGATGACTATGAAGATTTTGTTGAAGTTTTTTTAGGCCACTTAACCCTTATGCAAAATCAGCTTATTCAACCAAGATTTTACAACCCTGATGGCCTTTCAAAAGAACTTTTTTTAAGTGTTTATCAGGCTTATGAAAGTTATAAGGAGCGACAAGGCTTATTTGATTTTGATGATATGCTTACACATACTTATTATCTCCTACAAAATGATTCTCAAATCCTTAAATTTTACCAAGAACGTTATAAACACATTTTAATTGATGAATTTCAAGATATTAACTGTGTTCAATTTGAAATTATTAAGCTTCTAGCAGGTAATCAACCGGACTTATTTGTTGTAGGAGATGATGACCAAAGTATTTATCAATTTAGAGGCGCTAAACCTGAATTTCTACTTTCTTTTGAGAATTATTTTAAACCTGTGAAAAAAGTCATTCTAGATGTAAATTATAGATCTACAGAAAATATTTTACGTTACAGCAATAACTTAATAGGGTATAATACGATTAGGTACGAAAAGCATATGTTGGCCCATCAGGGCACAGGTGTAAACCCTACTTTTGTTTACTGTGAAGATAGTAATGAACAAGCTACAAAAGTGCTAGAACAGCTTTTTATCCTTCAAAAACAGCAGATTCCCTTACATGAATGTGCTGTCATTTATCGTACAAATGTACAGGCTAGACCCATCATTGAAGCCCTTAGAAAAGCTCAATTACCCTTTGTAATCAAAGATGCTTTTTCTACGCTATATGATCAATGGGTTACAAAAGATATACTTGCCTACTTACGCCTAGCGCATCAAATGGGCAATGTAGAATGGGGCATACAAATTATTAATAGGCCGAGTCGCTATATTAGTAAAGTTGCTATTCAAGAGGCTATGGCACAAGGCGGACATTTCTTGAATACATTAAGTCAACTCCAAAGTCTTAATCGTAGTCAACGTGATCGGGTAGAAGAACTCATTTTTCATTTACAAAGATTAGCAACCCTTTCACTTCTAGACGCCATTCGCTACATACGTCACATGATAGGCTATGAACACTATATGCTTGACTATGCCAAATATAGAAAAATCCCGTCAGAAGGCCTGGTTGACTTACTTGAAGAGATTGAAGACTCAGCTAAAGGGTATCCATCTGTAGAGGAGTGGGAAGAAAGTATGATTGCTGTGACACAAAGTATTAAACAAAGTATGAGAGATAAAAGTCACCAAGGCATTAGTCTATCTACTATGCATAGTGCTAAAGGTCTTGAGTTTCAAGCTGTATTTCTAATTGATATTGTAGATGGTATCATCCCTCACAATAAAAGCCTTGGGGAACTTCAGTTAGAAGAGGAGAGACGTCTCTTTTATGTAGGACTTACTCGTGCTAAAAAACATCTGTACTTAATGATTCCTAAGTCGCGCCATCAAAAAAAGACAGAAAGTTCCCCTTTTGTTCTAGAAATGCTTCATCCTAAAGTTATTTTAAAAGAAGGTGAAAGGGTAAAGCACAAAATCTATGGACGTGGCATCATTGAAAAAATTGAAGGTTCAAAAGCAACCATCCGCTTCAAAACAATGCAGAAAGTACTAGACTATTTATACTGTATGAAACATCATTTATTATATCAGGAGGAAGAACATGTCTAATAAAAGTAAGAAAAAGAAAAAAGCTAATATCAATCTATTTGGTTTGATGCATAAACATAAAAAGCAAATTGTAATGGTAGTCAGCCTACTTCTTGTAGCAGCTATGATTCTAAGTGCT
Source organism: Niameybacter sp. (assembly GCF_036655075.1). Classification (NCBI taxonomy): domain Bacteria; kingdom Bacillati; phylum Bacillota; class Clostridia; order Lachnospirales; family Lachnospiraceae; genus Niameybacter; species Niameybacter sp. The sequence continues at coordinate 6,965 of NZ_JAVVQU010000050.1, forward strand.
TTTGGTCAATTCGCTTTTAGAGGATAATATCATTAGAAAGTTTGAATAATAGGAGGCGGCTATGGCAACTAACAAGAAGAAAGGTCTTATCGTTAGTGTACTCATTGGACTCGTACTCATTTTAGGCGTTATATGCAGTGCACTCGCTTACGTTTATCACGTTGTATCAGCTTATGACTTGGTCTATGCCAAACAAGTGTATATTAATGACATACCTATAGGGGGGCTTACCCCTGAAGAGGCTTTAAAAGAAGTCAGTAGGCAACTTGACACCTATCATGAGAACCAATTTATTACTTTAGTGAACAAAGAACAAACCAAAGATATTACCCTTAAGCAATTCTCACCTCAGACCAACTTACAAGCTTGTTTAGATGAAGCTTATTTAGTTGGTCATAAGGGCAATTATTTCGAACGTTTTAAAGCCACAGAAGACCAAGATTTTGAGCCTCATCACTTTGCAACGAAGACTACCTATGAACAATCTGATATTGAACAGGTTTTAGAAGAAGTACAAGAAGTATTTACTAGTGTACCTGTCGATGCAACCATTACACGTGAAAACCGTCAATTTACTTTTACGCTCGAAGAAATGGGCTATAGCTTAGATATTCCTAAAACTGCTGGGCGTATCCACGCGTATATAACGACTGAGCCACTTACAAAAGAACCCATTCAAGTGATTATGAAAGAAGTATTACCAAGCATTACAAAGGCTCATTTAAGCGAGGAACAGACGCCATTGGCTAGTTTCTCGACAGCTTATAATAATGCAGACCTTAACCGGAATGAAAATTTAAAGCTTTCCTCACGTAAAATCAACATTCAGCTGCAACCAGGTGAAATCTTCTCACTAGCTACCCAACTTGAACCTATTTCGGAAGAAGCAGGTTATCGTAACTCTAAAGTCATTGTCAATGGAAAATTGGAAGAGGGGATAGGTGGAGGTGTTTGTCAAATAGCATCTACTTTATACAATGCACTTCTTTTAACTGATGTAGAGATATACTCTCGTGCCAATCACTCATTACCGGTTGCCTATGTCCCATTGGGAAGAGATGCAACTTATGCAACTGATATTATTGATTTTAAATTTAGGAATAACTCCGAGTATCCCTTATTCGTAGAAGCCTATTGTGAAAATAATCATGTGATTGTTAACTTATTTGGACATAAAGGTTTGAAATTGACTTATGATGAGGTTAAGTTTGCTTCGGAACTCATTGAAACAATTGAACCACCCGCACCTACTATTATTAAAGATGACACGATGTATGTGGATCAAAAGGTTCAAGAAGTACGTCCATTAGAAGGTAAGAAGGTAAAACTTTATCGGCTCTTCTATAAAGATGGTGAACTTGTCAACAAGCAGCTCATTAATACTAGCACGTATCGTGTAAGGGGTGAGGTAATCCGTGTTGGCACTAAACCAAGGGGAGTAGAAAACCTTCAACCAGTCAAACCGGAAAAAGCTAAATCAGAACCTGTACAAACTAAACCTATTATATCTGAAACATCTCCTACTGTAAGTGAAGAAGTCATTGACCTTCCTTTAATGCCTTCAGGTGACAATCCAGCACCACTAAATTAAAGAAGCTATATACAAAAGCCCCACTTAACTCAACGAGTTAAGTGGGGCTTTTGTATATAGCTTCTACCTTTTTTAGCCTTGTGGAATAAAGAATCCACTTTCATCATCTGTATTTGAAACTGTAGGTTCTACAGGATCTGTAGGGGGTACAACTTCTTCGGTTGGTGGTGTTGCACTACCTTCAGTTGGTGGTGTTGCACTTTCATTACCATCGCCCCAAGGCCATTCACCCCATTCAGGAAAGGTTGGATCTTCTGGTTTTTCTATTACTGTATCCTGTGTGTGTACATCACATAAATTATCTGCGTTAAGTTTACCATGACGGTTTACCACTTTTGTTACAATGGTATCTGTAGGACAGAACTCTGTAGCAATTTTTCCTGATACACTACACACTTGTTCTTGAACATGAACATCACAATAGTCTGTAGGGGCTTGGTTTTTTTGGAAGTAGTCTGAAACAATTTTATGATCAGGTACTAACTTACAAAGTTCTGTCGGTAATTTACCGGAATCTGCACATATAGAAGTCTTGGTATAGCCAGATGTCACCATTTCAAAATCTTTGCGTGGTAACTGATTGTGGATTTCAGACATAATGCTTGCCCAAAGGTCAAGGTGAGTGCTACCTGCAGTGAAAGACTGAGGTCTATCATATCCCATCCATACAGTTGCAGCATAGTATGGTGTATAACCTGCAAATAGGAAGTCTTTATTATCAGATGTTGTACCTGTCTTACCTGCTATTGGCATATTCTTCATACCTGCAGCAGCCTTACCACCTGTACCAATGGTTACAACATCTTCCATCATATCTGTAAGCATAGAAGCAGTAGATGGTTTAATAACTGCATGAGACTCTGGTACTGTATTATCTAAAAGTACTTCTTTATCACGACTTAATACTTGAGTGTATAGAACAGGTTTTGTATAAGTCCCTTGATTAGCAATTGCTGCATAGGCTGCATTGAGTTCAAGAGGTGTAACCCCTTCTGTTAGACCACCAAGAGGAAGGGCATATACTTTATCTGATTCTTTAAGGGTCGTAAATCCGAAATTTAATAAATAGTTAAAGGCTGTCTCAATACCAACCATATCAACTGTTTTAACCGCTAAGATATTCATAGAATCCCAAATGCCTTCACGCACTGTCGTTGGCCCCTTATAATAACTACGCCAGTTTTTAGGAGAGTATTTACCAATTGTATAAGGTTCATCTACAATAATTGAACCGGGAGAGAGTAGGCCTGTATCTAATGCTGGTGCATAAGAAGCAAGCACTTTAAAGCAAGAACCTGGTTGACGTTTTGCTTGTGTTGCACGGTTAAAAGTACGGTCTCCGTATTTCTTACCACGTCCACCTGAAAGGGCTTTCACATGACCGTTGTATGGATCTGAGATAACAAAGGCTGCTTGTGCTTGTGGAATAAGTTGAACGGCTTTAGCAATGATTTTATTACCACCTTCTAGTCCCCATTCAGCTTGCTTAGCCTTTTTGAAGATTTCTTCTTCATCTTTAGATTTAATAACGCCTTCTGCCCATTTATTCACTTGCGTTTTGTCTGTTTTTTCAATTGTTGCACTATAGTTGATTACATACTCTTTATAGGAAGGGAAGAGGCTATCGTCAGCCATTTTCACATCTACAATCTTTTGTATGTCTTGGTCAAGAGTAGTATAGATTTCAACACCACCACCGAAAAGTAAGTTGTTGGCTTGTGTTGGCGTCATCCCTTGCTCAACTAAATCATCAATAACTTGTTCAATTACAGCATCTACAAAATAACTATGAGAAGAATCTTTTTCAAACTTTTGATTAACTTCTTGAATATTTTCATAGGGATTCTCTTGAAGTGCCATTTGACGTTCGTCTTCTGTAATATAGCCTTGCTCCTGCATATAGGATAAAATAACTTTTGCCTTTTCCCAGTTGTTTTCTGGGTTGCGAATTGGACTTAAACGTGTTGGTGCTTGAGTAATTCCAGCTATTACAGCACATTCTGCTAATGACAGTTCTGATACATCTTTACCAAAGTAACGATTAGCTGCAGCTTGTACACCATTTGTACCATGGCCAAGAGGCATTGTATTGAGATAGGATTCAAGAATCAATTCCTTTTCGTAAAGGGCATCAACCTGAATCGCTAAGTATTGTTCTTGGATTTTACGCACAAAAGTTTGGTCACTTGTTAAAGCATTGTTTTTAATAACTTGTTGGGTGATAGTACTTGCCCCTTCAACGATACGACCTGCCTTTAGGTTTTCTACAATGGCACGCATAATCCCACGTATGTCAATCCCATTATGCTGGTAAAATCTAGAATCCTCAATAGCTACAACAGCATCTTGAAGGTTTTGTGGAATTTGATCTAATTTAGCATAGATACGGTTTTCACCACCGGACAGTCTATCGATTTCTACACCATTTTGATCGTATACAAAAGAAGTGAAGTCTGTTGTTGGCTTAATGTTAATAGTGGCCACATCTGGGGCACTTTTAATAATACCCATAAATATGCCAAGTCCTGCACCACATACAGCAAATACACCAATGACAATAGCAATAACAACAACACGAAATGCAGTTACCTTTGCCTTTTTTGTCTTTTTCTTCTTTGTATTTTTATTAGTTTCTTTAATTTTCTCTGAACGTGAATCTTTAGAATAATTCATCTATCATCCTCCTCACTAGGGTATTATAACAAATCTCTTTAGTTTGGGCAAAATAAAATAACAAGTTACGTTCTGTACTAGTATAATGCTAAAGTTTAGAATAGAAAAGTATTACCATTGAATAGTAATAAAACTTTAACATTTGGTTCATTCTTTAGCTTTGCTTCAAAGCTTGTCATGGAATACTCATCCAACGAATATATTAGAAGAGAAAGTATTTATTGGAGGCAAGCTATGTTTAGAAGCTATAGATATCGCTACAGACCCACCCCTAAGCCCAAACATTATTCTTACTCAAATTCCTATAGAAAGAAGTCCTATGGACATACGTTCCAAGGTGCCCTAGCACTTGCTTTCATTATTGCCATATTTTCTTTAATTTATATCCAGTTAGACAGACAAGTTATGCCCACTATTATTGCAATGGCAGAAAAAGAAGCAACGACTATTTCAACTAAGGCGATTAATGAGGCCGTTAATCTTTCACTAGAGAGCTCTCAAATTACGGAAGAAGATCTTATTAGTTACGACTACAATGATGCAGGTGAGTTAGTTTCTTGGAATGTCAATTCTATCCTTATTAATACGCTTTGTGCTGACATTGTTGACAAAGTAGCTGAAAAGTTATCTACCATTGGTACCATTAGTTTTAAAGTACCTCTAGGTAACTTAACAGGAAGCCGTATCTTTGCTAACTTAGGACCGGAGATGAGTATTCAAGTTCTACCTATTGGAACAGTGAAGGTAGACTATGATAATCAAATTCGTTCGACAGGCATCAACCAAGTCAACCACACAGTATGGCTAGATATTGATACAACCGTTCAAGTAGTTGTTCCACTTTTTGCAGATCAAATCCATATTTCAAGACGTATTGTACTGATTGATAAGATGGTTTCTGGAAAAGTGCCACCAAGCTATGTTAATGTACTCCCTGATAATGTGCTGGATGTTGCACCCGGTGAAGTAACAGAAGAATTTAATGTTTATGCGGAGCCTTAGACATAATGCACAAGTGATTTTTTAACCCCTCTGTAATTTTCTCTATTTTCGAGTGTTGTTATTAGTTACCAGAAATGATATATTAAATTATACTAATCCTACAACAAAGGGGCGCTAAAAAGATGGAAAACATTAAGTTATCTGAGCTATTTGGAAAAAATGTATTTGATGATAAGGTGATGCGCGAGCGTCTTCCTAAGTCTACTTATAAACAGCTACATAAGACAATTGATGAAGGACTTGAGCTTGATCCAAGTATTGCAGATGTTGTAGCTAATGCTATGAAAGACTGGGCTATTGAACATGGTGCAACACACTTTACTCATTGGTTCCAACCAATGAATGGCCGTACAGCTGAAAAACATGATTCTTTCTTATCTCCAACTGCAGATGGTCGTGTTATTATGGAATTTTCAGGCAAAGAGCTCATAAAAGGTGAAGCAGATGGTTCTTCATTCCCATCAGGCGGGCTTAGACAAACTTTTGAAGCAAGAGGTTATACTGTTTGGGACTGTACATCACCTGCTTTCTTAAAAGAAGATATTAGTGGAGTAGCCTTATGTATTCCAACTGTATTTTATTCTCATACTGGAGAAGCACTCGATAAAAAAGCACCTCTTTTACGCTCAATGGAAGTCATTGAAGAAGCCTCTTTACGCGTCCTTCGTGCCTTAGGTGATACAGAGAGCAAAAAAGTTATTACAACCATTGGTGCAGAACAAGAATACTTTTTAGTTGACAAGCGTCAATATCAACAACGTAAAGATCTTATCTTTACAGGTCGTACACTTTTTGGCGCAATGCCTCCAAAAGGCCAAGAAATGGAAGACCATTACTATGGAAGTATTAAAGAAAAAATTGGTAAGTTCATGCGTGAAATCGATATTGAACTTTGGAAATTAGGAGTACCTTCTAAAACTAAACATAACGAAGTAGCACCAGCCCAACATGAACTTGCACCTATTTTTGCAACAGCAAACGTAGCTTCTGACCAAAACCAACTTATCATGGAAACGCTTCAAAAAGTGGCAAACCGTCATGACCTTGCATGTTTACTTCATGAGAAACCATTTAGAGGTGTAAACGGATCAGGTAAACATGATAACTGGTCACTTGTAACAGATACAGGTAAAAACTTATTCTCACCTGGCAAACAACCTAAAGAAAACTTAACTTTCCTTGTATTCTTAGCAGCTATTATTGAAGCTATTGATAAACATGCAGATCTTTTAAGACTCTCTGCTTCAACAGCAGGAAATGACCACCGTTTAGGAGGTAACGAAGCACCTCCTGCCATTATCTCTATCTTCCTTGGAGAAAGTCTTTCTGAAATGCTTTATCACGTAGCACGTGGCGAAGAATCTGACAGTTTCACAAAAGAGTTTATGGAAATGGGAGTGGCTACACTTCCAAAACTGAAAAAAGAAGTAACAGACCGTAACCGTACTTCTCCATTCGCTTTCACAGGTAATAAATTTGAATTTAGAATGTTCCCATCCTCAGGTTGTATTTCTGAAGCAAACGTTATTATTAATACAATTGTTGCAGATACTTTAAATGATTTTGCCCTAGAACTTGAAAAAGGTGAAGATCTCCAAAAAACAGTTAAACGTCTTGTACGCCACACACTTAAAAAACATGGACGTATTCTCTTTAATGGTAATGGGTACTCTGAAGAATGGGTAGAAGAAGCAGCACGACGTGAGTTGCCTAACTTTGCATCAACTGTAGATGTACTTCCAGCACTTATTGCACCAAAAGCTATTGATCTTTTTGGTAAAATGAAAGTCTTTACAGAAGTAGAACTTCATTCTCGTTACGAAATCATGGTAGAAGAGTATTACAAAACGATCAATATTGAAGCACGTACAATGCTTGGCATGGCAAAAACACAAATTATGCCTGCCGTCCTTACTTATATGACGCAAGTTGCTCAAAATGTAAGTATGATGACAAGCATTGGTCAATTTGATATTGAACCACAAAGCCAATTACTTGGTGAACTCAATAGACTATTTAATGGTCTTAAAAAGTCTATTGATGCACTTGAAGCTGCTCATGCCAAAGCAGTTGAAATTCATGATGGCCTGGAAAAAGCACAAGCCTTCCATCAAGCAGTTCTTCCTGAAATGGAAACTCTACGTGACGTGGTTGATGCGCTTGAAACCATCGTTGATGAACAAATTTGGCCAATTCCAACTTATAGCGAACTTTTATTTAGAGTTTAATCTTTTGAAAGGACTGTCTTTATGGCAGTCCTTTTTCTAGTGTGCCCAGCATGGGCACACTCTTAAGGGTGCAAGTCCCTAGTGCGGGTTAGTAGTGCCAAGCACATCCCCCGACAAACTAATTATCTACCTCCTACTCGATTATTTAGAAGGCTGTTCTTGCTTTTTTAGAGGAAAACCTTATAGACTACTAAAAATTTTGGTATAATAAAGAAAGAACTTATGCTAATCGCATGAACAAGAAAGGAATACTATGGAAGAATTAAAACAAGTACAAGAGCGCGTCTTACTCTTTGCCGCGCAAAAGAAAAACTTAAAAGAAGAGGCTGCTTGGGAAAGCCTTGATGAATTAGAAGAACTCGTACGTACTGCAGGCGGTGAAGTTGTTGCTAAAGTACTTCAACGTGTGGATAGCATCAATCCAGGATTTTATATTGGTACTGGAAAAGTACAAGAACTCGCTCAAATGATTGCACTTCATGATTTAACAGGTGTTATATCAGATGATGAACTCTCACCTGTACAAATGCGTAACTTAAGCGAAGCCCTTGGTGTGAAAGTTATGGATCGTACGCTTGTTATTTTAGATATCTTTGCTCAACGTGCCCGTTCTAAAGAAGGTAAACTTCAAGTAGAAATGGCACAGCTTAAATACCAAAACTCTCGTCTTACAGGATTTGGCTCTATGCTTTCTAAACAAGGTGGTGGGATTGGTACACGTGGTCCTGGTGAGAAGAAATTAGAACTTGATAAACGTCATATTCGTACACGTATGGAACTTTTACAAGCTGAAATTGATAATTTAGAAAAGCATCGTCAACTTCTTCGTAGTCGCAGACAAAAAAACAGCACACCTGTTATTGCTATTGTAGGATACACTAATGCTGGTAAATCCACTTTGCTTAACGCCTTGGCTGATAGTGATATTTATGCTGCAGATCAACTCTTTGCAACTCTAGATCCAACAACACGTGCCGTTAACTTACCAAGTGGGACAGAAGTCCTTGTCACTGATACTGTAGGCTTTATTCGCAAGCTCCCTCACCATCTAGTTAAAGCTTTCTATTCGACGTTAGAAGAAGCTAAGTATGCAGATATTATTCTTCATGTTGTAGATGCCAGTTCCGAGCATTTAGCAACACACTATGAAGTGGTACATGAAACACTAAAAAAATTAGGTATTACAGAACTTCCTATTGTCACCGTCTACAACAAAATTGATCAAGTCGATGCACATTACTTACAAGATGACTTAGCTGTTTCGCATGTTGAAATCTCTGCAAGAGAAAAGCGCAACTTAGAAGAATTGTTAAACCTTTTAGAAACCATGCTCTATGAAAAAATGAAACCTTTTAAAATCCTCATTCCGTACACACAAGCTGAGCTTTTAGCTTTTTGTCATGCGCAAGGTGAACGCTTAGAAGAAGAATATTTAAACGATGGTGTCTTAATGAGTGGTTATCTTCACTCTGATTCTTTCTATCGTATTCAAGAATACCTTGTAGACTAAAAAGTTTCTGTCAACTTTCGACATTATCTTTTAATTTTCAGAGAATAATTTCCATTATTAGGATAGCCTAAAAAGTTATGGTATCTACTTTGACGATTTATAGTATAAACCTAAATTTATTGCGATATCTTTTGCTTTCAAAAAATTCAACTATCTCCTATAATAAAGATAGATGAAAATCAAGGGGGATTTTAGATGTTAATAAATAAGGTTTATGTAGGGGAAGCGACAGAAAACTCGCTTCAAATTCAGTATTTTGTTATTCAAAAAGATAAGTTTTACGGCGTTTCTTTAGAAAAACGTACAGAAAAGGGCATCCTATGTGACAGTGAGTACTTTACAGAAGATTTAGTCGAAGCTTTATCTCTTGCAAAGATGATGCACCAAGGAAACGTAACACTTACATCTATGACCGAAATCCTTGACGACTATCTCCAATAATATGAATAACTTTAAATACAGGCACCATAACAGTTAAGAGTAAAGCATATCTATAAGTTGCTTTACTCTTATTTTAATGACAACAGGAATTTACCTTTTATCTGGGTTATGCTATGATGAAAAGAGCAAAAATCATGATAGGTGGTGACTATGTTAGATCGTTATATAACAATAGCCGGGGAAGGCTACGCTGAAATCGTCGAGAAAAAGTCGCGTTTTATTGCTTCTGTCTTTCCAATAGAATCGCAAGAAGAAGCTGATCTTATACTGGCTAAGCTTCGCAAAAAATATTGGGATGCAACTCATAACTGTTTTGCTTATCAAATAGGAGAGCGCGATGAAATTCAGCGTTTTAGTGATGATGGCGAACCTCAAGGCACAGCAGGTAAACCTATTTTAGATGTCTTAAAAGGGCATCAGATTAAAAATACTTTGATTGTTGTCACCAGATATTTTGGAGGGACGCTCCTAGGTACTGGTGGGCTAGTCAGAGCGTATGGAAAGGGTGCTAAAGAGGGTATACTTGCAGCAGGACTTATTGAAAAGATGCGTGTTTGCTTATTCACTTTAGAGATGTCTTATCCTCTCTCTGGTAAGGTACAATATCTTTTAAATGATCAAAACTATATCATTCGTGACACTCTATATACAGATGTGGTACGCTTTGTTGTAGAAGTAGAGATGGGAGAGGAGGAGGCTTTTACTGACTGGCTTATTGAAAAGACTAATGCTGAAACCTCTATAGAAAAGGGTGAATATGTACTCATTCAAAGAAGTGTTAAGTGTTGATACACCCCTAGAAAATATGTTACAATAAGGAAGAAATTTGTTTATGTACATGAGTGTATAAATATAAGGAGGCTTTTAATATATGTCAGGACATTCAAAGTTTGCCAATATTAAACATAAAAAAGGCAAAAATGATGCAGCAAAAGGAAAAATCTTTACAAAAATTGGTCGTGAAATTGCAGTCGCAGTTAAAGAAGGTGGCGGTTCAGACCCAACAATTAACCGTAAATTACGTGATGTTATTGTTAAAGCAAAATCAAATAACATGCCGAATGATACGATTCAAAGAAGTATAAAAAAGGCTGTTGGTGAAGATGGCTCAGTAAGCTATGAACATATCACTTATGAAGGTTACGGCCCAAATGGGGTTGCAGTTATTGTTGAAACACTTACAGATAACAGAAACCGTACAGCTGCTAACGTACGCGCTGCTTTTTCAAAAGGAAATGGAAACATGGGTACATCAGGTTGTGTAGCTTTCATGTTCGACAAAAAAGGTCAAATCGTTATCGAAAGAGAAGCGACTGATATGGATGAAGATGAACTCATGATGCTTGCTATTGAAGCAGGTGCAGAAGACTTTGAATCAGAAGATGAAGGATTCACTGTAATAACAGATCCAGAAGTATTCTCAGATGTATATGCTGCAATCGAAGCTACTGGCATCGAAATGGCACAAGCTGAAATTACAATGGTTCCACAAACATTAGCAACTATTACAGCAGAATCCGATCTTAAAGGCTGGGATAAAATGATAGGACTTCTCGAAGATGATGATGATGTTCAAAACATTTATCATAACTACGAAGAGGCTGAATAATTAAGGTTAAGTATTGATATTTATAGGTTTCATTAAATGAATATTTTGCAATAGAGTGTTAAAACTTATTGCATGATGATAAAATAGAATTTCCAATGATGATGTACAACATATAACGTATATCATCATTGGAGTTTTTTATGTCTAACGGACTAAAATAAAGTAATGCCACGATAGTAATAAGAGTATAATCATTTTTTTGCTAAGCTTTAATAAATTATATGTTTTACTGAAAAGTGGGCTTAAAAAGGGCCTACTTTTTTTGTAAAGATTTATCTAAGTAGCAGAAGAAAAATAATTTAATTATGCTATTTTAGTTAATTATTTTAGTTAATTTAGATTATGGTTATGTGAAGTACTATAGGGCTGAGGTAAAATAATATTTTGTAATATAGCAGGCAAAGAGCAAAAAAGATTATAGGTGCATCTAAGAGGTTATTGAATACCGTATGTTTTCTTGTATAATCAAATTATCAACGTTGAGAGAAAGTTATGAGATGTATAAAATTCATTAAAGACATAGAAAAGAATAGAGTGATTTAAAATAGGCACAGTAAAAATCCGTGTCTATTTTAGTGTATAATTACTATATTTTTTATAATTTTAAATTATATTTCGATATATACATTGTTCTTACTGGATTATATTGGTATAATGAGAATATAAAAGGAGGTGAAGCCGTGTCACAAATCAGGCCTATTAAAGATTTAAGAAATACAAATGAAATTTTTGAACTATGTCGTGCCAAACAAGAACCTATCCTTATTACGACCAAGGGGTATGGTGATTTAGTTGTCATGAGTATTAATACATATGCCCACTTATTAGAAGGGGATTACCGGAATCATTCTATTCATGTTGCAATAGCCAATGATGCCCTTATGGATAAACGATTAGAAGCTAAAGCATGTTTATCTAGTTTAAGAAGAATACCTATTGAATAAATACGAGCTCAAATAACCCTTATTTTTACAACGTATAGCCTTGTAGAATAAGGGATTTACCTTTTAAGCTACTATAAATGACAATCTTAATCCCCCAGCTAGGCTGGGGAGAATAGAGTAAACAGTAGT
>NZ_JAVVQU010000051.1:0-17509 GCF_036655075.1 Niameybacter sp.
TGTAATTGAAGGATTTAACTTTGCTACTAAGTTGATTTTATTTTTAGCTGCCAATTTAATATTTCCTTTTTCTGAGTAGGCAACATCTCCAATAATTGTATCTATTTCAAGGCCTGTATCCATACTTTTTTCTAGCAATACTTTTAATTCTTTCCCATCATTTTTTCCCCAGTTATAATTATTGCCGCAGTAATAATTCTTTCTTCCGTTATTGCAATATGTGTTTTATAGCCAAAAAATACAAAGTCTGCACTTTTATGTCCAACCTTTGCATCAGGATTACTTTGAGATTTGTAGATGTTCTAAGTCATTAGTTATCGTTTCTTCAAGCAAATTTAGTTTTTCTTTTATCTTTGGATAGGTAATGATGCTCTTGTTACTATTTATAGTAGATACAAGTTTTTCACTGTAAGCGATTTCAGCTTTTAATGTATCTATAGTATTTTTGGACGGAAAAGTTTCTTTTAAAGTCTCATCTATTTCATAAACAGTCTTACGTAGCTTTTTAGTTTGTTCTTGTAGAATTTCTCTTGGTGTTTTTTGATTATAACGTGCTTTAAAATATGTTGTATCAACAATAATAGACTTAGATTTAATAAGATCTTTATCTAGTGCTATAGATACAGTTTTATTAATAAGCATATCTAAAAGACTAATATTCTTTAAACGAAGCTTATGAAAATTAGTTAAAGAACTAGATTCAATTATGTCATCTTCTGGTGCCATGCCTAAAAAATATTTAAAAGACATCGCATATCTTGAACGCTCTACAATATCTACATCTGATAAATCAAAGATAGATTTATCAGATGTAGATATTTAAACATACGAATAGGACTAATAGTATTTCTACCATTGTCTAAACAATACTTATCAATAAGTTCTTTGTAAACAAAAGAAAAATCTATAAGTTCGTTAATTCTTTTCAAAAGATTATCTTTAGAAACTACAATATTGTAAATTTTTATATATGAGATCAAGTTTAAAGTCTGTTGTTGTTAAAGCAGAGTATCACCTTCCAAATTTGATATTTTTATTATAACAAAAAACTCCATCAATGAAGAGATACGACATTGATGGAGTTTTTCATAACAAGAACACTTTTGTAGTGATTTCCTTTTTGAGATGCCTTTTTATATTTTTAGTATTTTATAGAAGAATGTTTAAATTATTTTATAATGGGGAATACTAAAATTAACAAAGGAGGAGAAAATATGAATATTGAAGAAACATTGTCTGAATACATATATCCTCGAAGAGGAGAAATTTACGAAGCAGATTTAGGGATTGGCGATGGCAGTGAACAAGCAGGGATTAGACCTGTTTTAATTATACAAAATAACGTAGGGAATCATTACTCACCTACTATTATATGTGTACCTTTAACTTCAAAAATTAAAAAGGATATACCTACACATTATACAGTTACCAAGGAGAAGTATCACTTCTTAACTCATGATTCTACTATTTTATGTGAGCAGATCAAAACAATTTCTAAGAGGCGACTTTCTCATAAAATAGGGATGCTTTCAAAGCAGGATATGCAAAATGTTGATCAAAGACTCAGCATAAGTATTGCATTATAAGTATAAGTGTAGAGGTATACATATAGAATAAAGCTATAAAAAAGACATAGAAGAATTATTCTTCTATGTCTTTTTCAGTTATTTTAATTTTTTTAGTTTTAAGTTTAGTATAAGTCGCTTCACGTAAGAGTGTATAAATAATAGCAAATGTAGGAACCCCTATAATCATACCAACAATACCGAACTTACCACCTGCAACTAAAATAGCAAACATTACCCATAAACCAGATAAGCCAATAGAATTACCTACAACACGAGGATAGATGATATCTCCATCTATTTGTTGTAATATAATAATTAGGATGATAAACCATAATGCTTGAATAGGATGGGTTGGATTTGCCATTAAAATAATAAAAGTAGTTGGAATAGCACCGAGTATTGGTCCGAGTATTGGTATCATATTACTTAAACCGATAATAACACTTACAAGTAATGCATAAGGCATACGTAAGATACTCATGCTAATAAAGCACATTAAACCAAGAATAAAGGCATCTAGTATTTGTCCAGAAATAAAATTTCCAAATGTTTTGTGTGTAAGCTGACTTACTCGTATTACTTGGTTTGCAAATGAAGTTGGTGTAAAGGCTAATAATAGTTTTTGACCTTGTAAAACTAATTTTTCTTTACTGCTTAATAAATAAACTGAGATAATAAAGCCAAAAATAATATTGGTGATACTAGATGTAATACTAAAAATAGAATCTAAAACATTTGGTAGAGCAGTATAAAGAAAATTAAGTACTTGTTGAACTATTTGAGAAGCATATTGTTGAATATCTAAGATAAATTCATTAGGAAGTTTTAAATCTTCAAAGGTAGTTAAGGCAAATTGTTGCGCAGCCTTATAATGTTCAGGGAGATCTCGTGTCAATGTTTCTATACTTGTTGCAAGTTGGGGAACTAGTAGAGAGATAATAACTATAAAAATCGTAAAGATACTTAAGTATGTTACTGCTAAGGCAATAGGCTTACGTATATGTTTTAAAAGAGTATATTTAGTTTTTATATCAAATTTAAATACTTTGTTATAAAAGAAATTAAATGGTTTGTTCAATAAATAAGCGATTACAAAACCATAAATAAAAGGAATAATAAGATGAATTCCCTCTTTTAATACATTCATAACAAGAGGCCAATTTTGAAGCGTTAGAAAGAGTAGTATAGCATAAGTAATTAATAGTAGATTGCTCTTTAGTTTTCCTTTGTCCATTGAAATATCCTTTCTCATAAGTAAGTATAATAAATATTATTACAATTAAGAATCTACTTGTCAACGACATCATACCACATAAAAGAGGAATAAACTATGAATTTATGCCAATTAAGAATAGGTTATGCATGTATTAATTTATCTTTAAAGAAAAAGTATAGAACTTTTAAATTAAAAACTATTCAAGAAAAGAATATAGAAAAAATTAGAGAGGTTATTGAACACAATATAATTTTATTAGGTGATATTATTTATCATAATATTAAAGATAATATTTATGTCTATAGAATTACAGCAGAGTTGATTCCGTTTATAGATAATCAAGATATGAAAAATATATTTAAAGAATATCACATACTTGAAAGTAACAAAATAAAGGGAGAGTTAGAACGTATTAAGAAATGGCAGCAAGAATATAATCTTAGGATTTCTATGCATACGAGTCATTTTACAATGCTAGCATCACCAAAAGAGAAAATTATTGAAAAATCTATAGGAGAGTTAAGGGCACAAGCAGAGTTTTTACACCAGCTAGGAGGAGAAAATTTAGTTATACACATAGGAGGAGCCTATGGGAATAAGACGGAAACGCTAGAGCGATTTAAACAAACGATTAAAAATAATAAAGATCAGTTAGATTTAGATTTATTAACAGTAGAAAATGATGATAAGACCTATACATCTAAAGAAATAGTGGAGGTATGTAAGACATTAAATTTAAAATGGGTATATGATTTTCATCATGAAAGATGTAATCCTAGTGAGGATACGAATATAGTTGATTTGTTAAGATTACATCCACCAAGCAAATGTCATCTGTCATCTGGAGCAATAGCACCTAATAAGCCGCAACATGCAGACTTTATAGAAAAGGAAGATATAAAGTCACTACAACAACAACTTACTTTAGCAGGAATAAATCAAGTAGATATTGTTTTTGAAGCTAAACAAAAGGATTTATCTATTTATGAAATTATGAAGCCTTTAAAGAATGGATTTTGGAAAATAAAAAGTACCCAATAATAATTATTTGTAGTAAGATAAAGAGGACACTAATTTTTAGGAGGTTAACAATGAATATTATTATTAAAGATATAGAGCATGAAGTATTACAAGGTATGATTATACCAGTATATGAAGATCAAACACATATAATTGAACAGGTTGAATTAATAAAGAAAGGTGATGTATTTAGTGGAAAAGAGGGTGAATGCCTGTACTATACAACACCAGAAATGAAATATATGATTTTAGTAGGCTTAGGTAAATACGAAGCACTCAAGTTAGAGGGATTGAAAAATACTATTGCTAAAGGTGCTAAAAAAGCTAAAGAACTTAAATTGAAGACTTATGGTGTAAGTGTAATGGATGCGGCACATATATGTACAGGTGGAATATGTAAAGCAATGGTACAAGCACTTAAACTATCTATTTATTCTTTTGATAAATACAAGGCCGGAGAAGAAAATAAAGCATATGATCCAACAGTATATCTCTTAAATGTACCAGTAGAAAAAGTAGATAAATTAGAAAAACGTTTAGAAATTACTAATCATATTATAGAGGGTGTCATAGAGGCTAGAAATTTAGTCAATGAGCCTGCTAATGTTATTTATCCAGAATCTTTAGCAGAACGTGTACAAGTACTTGGAACTGAAAATGGATTTGAAGTAGAAATATTTGATGAAACTCAAATTCAAGATTTAGGAATGAAGGCCTTTTATGAAGTAGGGAAGGGGTCTGCAAGACTACCAAGATTGATTGTCATGAGATATATGGGGGACCCTACAAATGAAACGATATTAGGACTTGTAGGTAAGGGATTAACATTTGATACAGGTGGTTATTCACTTAAACCAGCAGCTTCAATGGATACTATGAAAAGTGATATGGCAGGTGCTGCAGCTGTTATAGGTACAATGTGTGCAGTAGCAAAAAACAAGCTTAAGTCCAATGTTGTAGCTGTAGTAGCCGCTTGTGAAAATGCTATTTCAGGCATTAGTTATAAACCAGGAGATATTATTGGATCTATGGCAGGTAAGACTATTGAAGTATTAAATACAGATGCTGAAGGTAGATTAACACTTATAGATGCTGTAACTTATATTATTCGTAAAGAAAAGGCAACAAGCGTAGTTGATGTAGCAACTCTTACAGGTGCAGCACTTGTAGCACTTGGAACAACAACAACAGCTGTTATTTCTAATGATGATGCATTTTATAACGAACTTATGGAAGGTGCAGCTAAGACAGGTGAAAAATTCTGGAGACTCCCAGCTTATGATGACTACAAAAAACTCATCAAGAGTGAGATAGCGGATCTTAAAAATTTAGGAGGCCGTAATGCAGGAACAATTACAGCAGGACTTTTCATCGGTGAATTTGTAGAAGATAAACCATGGCTCCACTTAGATATTGCAGGAACATCATGGGCAGAGAGTAGCCTTAATGAATATTCAGGTAAAGGAGCAACAGGCGTTCCTGTAACTACTTTATACAATATGATTGAGAAAAAGAAACCTTGTCATCATTAACAAAGTATACGCAAATTAACAACCTATCATAAAGTCATAAGGAGAAGGTTTCAATATAAGTCTTACATGACGATGAATAGGTAGATTAACCTATAAAAAGCTATAAAACTAATATAAATTTTAGTTTTATAGCTTTTTTATTTTGTTTAATAAATATTATTAATAAAGTTAATCTATAGGGTTATTATATTTTATATAACTGTAAAGCATAACACCACCCAATATAAAGATTGAACATATATCAGAAAATGGTTGAGCATAGAAAATTCCTTCAACACCCATATAGATAGGTAAAAGGATAGAAAATAAGATTTGCAATACAAAACTACGCCCAATCGAAACAATATTAGCTTCTAAATTACGATGAATAGATTGATAGTAAGCACCCATTGTATAGACAATCCCAATGAAAGGACTTCCTAGACAGAATATAACAGTTCGTTTATAAGCAAGAGGCAATAAATCAGGAGTAATGCCAAAGAGCTGAATAAAGTACTCACCATAGTAAATTAGGCAGGTTAATAAGACAATCCCAATAATAATGCTTGCGATAAGGGTAATCTTAAGTAATTTATGCATGCGTTTAATAGAATCTGCACCGAAGTGATACCCAATTAGAGGCTGCATGCCTTGTGAAATTCCTACACATAGTTGAATATATAGAGATATGGTATAGCCTGCTACAGAGAATATAGCAATATCTGCTGTATTTCCATAACGATAGATAATTTTATTTTGCAGTAAAATTACTACACCGATAGAAAGTTGAATCATAAAGGATACAAAACCAACTTTGATTACTTCTTTTAGAAGGGATGAATTAATTTTAAAGTATTCCCTTTTTAGTTTTAAATGTGATTTTCCCCCTAAGAAGTAGCAAAGGCCTATAATAGTAGAAAGGATAACGCCAGCACCTGTAGCAAGAGCCGCACCTTTAGTACCCCATCCGAGTTCAATAACAAAAAGCCAATCGAGTACAATGTTTCCAATAGCCCCTGCACCTACCATAATCATAGACAGATTGGGACTGCCATCGGCACGTACTAAAGGGTTTAAGGCATTAGCAAGTAAATAAGGAATAGCCATCATATAAATCACTAGGAAGTAATCCTTTGTATACTGATAAGTATCAGGGGTAGCACCTAAAAACTTAACAATGGGGTCAGCAATAACAAATCCAAGTATCATAAGAATAATACCAACATATAGGATAGCTTTAATGACACTTCCTAAAATCTGCTCTGCTTTATCTTGGTTATGTTGACCTATATAGATAGATACAAGGCTACTTGCACCCGCACCAAAGAGAAGTCCAATTCCAAGTATAATGGTCACGGCTGGCCAGGCTAAGTTGACACCAGCAAGTCCAGCTTCACCAGCACCTTGTCCTACAAAAATACCATCTACCATAGTATAGATAGTGCTTAAAATAACACCAACAACGGAGGCTGAGACAAATTTAGTCCATACTTTTATTAAGTTTCCGTTCAAAATATAATTCAAATTCATATTTCACCTCATTTACACTGTCCAAGATATATATCAAGCTATTATAGCTTAGGATTTCCAATAAAGTAAAGTAGATTCACGCAACTAGTGATATAATAGAGGGAAGAGAATAAGAAAAAATATCCATGAAAGGAGGAAACTATGAGAAATTTTTTAAGTTCAGAAGATATTGAAGAAATGAAGAAAGAAATAGAGTATCGTAAAGTTTTTGAACGTAAAAGACTAATAGAAGATGTAAAAGAAGCAAGAGCACATGGAGACTTAAGTGAGAACTTTGAGTATAAGGCAGCTAAACGTGAAAGGGGAAAAAATGAATCACGTATTCGCTATTTAGAACGCATGATTAAGACTGGAAAAGTTATTTCTACAGAGAGTAAGATTGATGAAGTAGGACTCAATAAGGATGTAAGGATTAAATTTTTAGATGATGATTTTGAACAAATATTTAATATTGTAACAACTATGAAGACAGATGCTGTAAATAGCAAAATCAGTATAGAATCTCCATTGGGAAAAGCTTTGTTTAAGAAAAAGGTGGGAGATATTATACAGGTAGAGTCACCTGAAGGTAGCTATGAAGTAGAGATACTAGAAATTATAGAGTAAGGGTAAGTTGAAGATTATTATAGAACATAGACTAAAGGGGGAAAGGTTTGTGAACAAAAGAAAGATAATAATCATAATGGCATTACTAGGTTTAGTAGGAATGGGAAGTTGTCAAGTAAGGGCGATTGAAGTAGGTCAAGTAATAAGGTTTAGTCAGGCACTAATCGAGCAGAAGCAACAGTTAGAATTACAAAAAGCTTTAATAGAAGAAAAAAAGCAAGAATTACAAGAAGCAGCAGAACTTGCAAGGGAGCAAAGCCTAACCATAAGCTTTGCTGGAGACTGTACACTTGGTACATACTATGGTCAAGGTGAATGGAATAGATTTGACCGGGTAGCTAATGAGAAGGGGTATGCTCATTTCTTTAATAATGTAAGACCTTACTTTGCAGTAGATGATTTAACTGTTGTGAATTTAGAGGGACCGCTGACAACAGGAGGAACAAGAGCAGATAAAACTTTTGCTATTAAAGGGGATCCTTCATATACTAAAATTCTAAAAGAAGGTAGTATTGAAGCAGTAAGCTTAGCCAACAATCATACTTATGACTACGGAAGTGAAGGCATGAAACAAACTAAGCAAGCACTACAAGCAGCTAATATTGATTATTTTATAGAGGATACAATTAGCTATCGAGAGGTGAAGGGTATAAAAATAGCCTTAATAGGAGAAAAGGGATGGGACAAAAGCCAGGGAACTAAAGAGAAGCTTAAAAAGCATATAAAAGCAGCTAAAGCACAAGCTGATTTAGTCTTTGTGATGTTTCATTGGGGAATAGAAAGAGAGCACTATCCTAATGATATCCAAAAGGAATTAGCTAGACTTTGTATTGATGAAGGAGCTGATTTAGTGATAGGCTCACACCCACATGTGATACAGGGTATAGAAACCTATAAAGGAAAAAATATTATCTATAGTTTGGGTAACTTTAGTTTTGGTGCAAATAAGAATCCTGATGATAAAGACACCTTTATCTATCAAGCTACATATACAATAAAAGATGGTCAAGTAACATTTAGTAAAAGTGAAGTGATTCCCTGTAGTATTTCATCTACTAAAGATAGAAATACATATCAACCTACACCGCTAGAGGGTACAGAGAAGGAACGCGTGCAAAATAGACTTAAGATCTATAGTAGTAAATTTGAAACCCCTTATTTTAACTAAAAAGTAGGGAACTAATGATTAAAAGGAAGAAGTAAATTCATGAATACAAGACATAATCAAATGCCTCTTTATACAGCATTAATGGAATATAGCCAACACAAGAAACCATTTCATATGCCAGGGCATAAATTAGGAAGATTTGGAGATATGAAACAAATTGATTATACCGCATTAGATGTAACAGAAGCTAATGGGTTAGATAACCTTTATGAAGCAGAGGGCATTATTGAAGCTGCGATGGATAAAATGCGTAAGTTTTACGGTGCATATAAGACGATCTTTCTTACTAATGGATCAACCGCAGGGATTCTTACGAGCTTGATGACCATGTGTAAGCCTGGAGATGAGGTGCTTATTGCAAGAAACTGTCATCATAGTGTATGGCATGCACTTATATTGATAGGTGCTGTCCCTATTTATATTCAACCTGAGTATAACAGTGACTTAGGATTGATGACAAAAGTAAGGAAAGATACTATTCAGGAAGCATTGCTACAGTATCCAAATGTTAAGGGCGCTATTATTGTAAGTCCGACCTATGAGGGTGTTGTATCTGATGTTAAAGGAATAGCTGAAGTTTTACATCAAGCAGGTAAGGCACTCATTGTAGATGAAGCACATGGAGCACACTTTGCAGTAAACTCATATTTTCCTACCAGTAGTCTTAAACTAGGTGCTGACTTAGTTATTCAAAGTATGCATAAAACAATGCCTACGCTTACACAAAGTGCTTTATTGCATCAAGGCACAGCATTATTTAGTTATGGACAGTTAATTCAAACATTAAGGATGGTACAAACAAGTAGTCCTTCCTATACCTTGATGGCTACAATGGACTATGCAAGGCATTATGTTGAAGAACACAAAAGTGAAATAGAAATAGATTATATAAAACCTCTCATTGCAATGAGAGAAAGACTTCAAAATCTAAATAAGCTTCATCTGCTTAACTTAGCACATGAAGCTTATGATATAAGTAAGATCATTATTTTTACCACACATAGTGGTATAGATAGTTATCTTTTAGGGCAATACTTAGAAGAACGTTATCAAATAGTAGCAGAAGCCACATTGCCACATTATGTTATACTTATGACTACAGTAGCGGATAATACAGCCACTTTAACAGAGTTAGAAAGAGCTTTAATAGAAATTGATAAAGAACTTAGCCTAATACAAGAGCCTCAGGTTGCCGATTTATATTGTAGTCAACTTAATCAAATTATAGATGAGCTACCAACTATTCAAAAAGGTGTTTATACACCACGAGAAGTACATTATGGCATGTCTAGTTGGCAGACTCTCAAATATTGCCTAGGAAAAGTAGCTGCTCAAACAATTATGTTTTATCCACCAGGTATACCCATTCTTTATATGGGGGAAGCATTCCAAGAAAGGCATCTCATGATTATTGAACAATATGCAAATAGGCTTAAAGGCATTCAATATAGTGGAACTGAAATACATTGCAAAGTACTAGACATTCCATTAAAATAAAATAGAAAAAGGGTTTAAGGGGGACAGCGATGGCTGGTTTACATGTTAATCATATTCAATTACCACAGCTAAGAGAGCTTACAACAGACCCCAATGCTAAAATTGATTGAGGCTTTAGGTTTACTTTACTCAGCCATATTGAAGAAGGCGAACTTCAAGAGTCACTTAAACTCATGATAGAACGTATCACAGATCAGGGTAATAAGTTATCAGAGCATATGGATATTCGTGACATGAGACTTTATCGTAGTATGATTTCAGAATTTATGAATAAAGTGGTTGCGAACTCACATAAGTTTTCGAGGGAGAATTTTCTAGACCGAAGAGGAAGACATAGGGTTTATGGAATTGTACGACTAGTTAATGATAAAGTAGATGCACTTGCAACAGAAAATTTAAAAGTTGAAAAAGATAAAATAGAGATGACTTAACGTTCGTGGCATACACGGACGTTTTTCTATAGAAAGGATAAAGCATGGATACATTTAATGGGATAATAGGGCATGAGGATATAAAGAAATACTTTAATAAGGCGATACAATCACAGAAGGTATCTCACAGCTACATCTTTGAGGGACCTATAGGTGTGGGAAAAAAGCGTGTTGCTCAGGCTGTGGCACGTACACTTTTATGCCAAAGTGAGGATAAGCCTTGTGGTAAATGCAAGGCTTGTTTGTTGTTAGGCGCGGGTAATCATCCAGATTTAATTTATATAGATAAAGATAATAAGACAACAAAGATTGATACTGTAAGAGAAAAGCTCGTTAAAAATATGGATATCAAACCTTATCAAGGACCTTATAAAATTATCGTTGTGACAGAAGCAGATACCTTAACTATAGAAGGACAAAATGCTATGTTAAAAACAATTGAAGAACCACCAAGTTATGGTATTGTCATACTGATTACACAAAATTTAGCCAAACTACTTCCGACGATTAAATCAAGATGTATTCACCTTAGATTTAACCCATTACCTTATACCTATATATTGAATTACTTAGAAACCTATCAACTGAGTGAACGTCAGGCAGAAATTTATGCCCAGTTTGCAGAAGGTAGTATTGGTATAGCGAAGCAGCTTATAGAAGATGAACAGTTTTTAGAGGAAAGAAAAAAGAGCATCAACTATTTAACAACATTACAAAAGATAGACCTTATGGGTATGTATGAACTTGTGAAGAGTATTTGTGATGAGAAAGATTTTATAAGCAGTATGCTACACTTTTGGCTACTCTGGTATAGAGATTTAGCAGTGTTAAAAGCTACGGGAAATGAGAACTTGTATTATTTGGATTATAAATCTCACTTACTCGACATGTCCTCTAAATTAACGTATAATACAATTGACAAGCACATTAAGCTTATCAAAAATACACAGGCACAAATTAATCAGAATATATACGCAACGTTTGCAATAGAAAATTTACTACTTAAACTAAAGGAGAAAAAGAAATGATAACTGTTATCGGCATTAGATTTCGAACAGCAGGTAAGGTTTATTATTTTGATCCTGAAGATAATAATTATGTTCAAGGAGAGCATGTTATTGTTGAAACCGCAAGGGGGATTGAATATGGCGAAGTTATCCAGGGTAATCGAGATTTAAATGATGAAGAAGTAGTCTATCCTTTAAAGAAGGTTATTCGTAAGGCGACAGAAGAAGATAGCAAAAAAGTTGCAGAGAATAAAGTTAAAGAAAAAGAAGCATTTTTTACATGTAAGCAAAAGATATTAAAGCATAACTTAAATATGAAGCTTATTGATGTAGAATATACTTTTGATAATAATAAAATTCTTTTCTACTTTACATCAGATGAACGTGTAGACTTTAGAGAACTTGTTAAAGACTTAGCTGCAGTGTTTAGAACACGTATCGAACTTAGACAAATTGGTGTAAGAGATGAAACAAAAATGTGTGGTGGAATTGGTATTTGTGGAAGAGGCTTATGTTGTAATAAGTTCTTAAGTGACTTCCAACCTGTATCTATTAAGATGGCAAAGGACCAAAGCTTATCGCTTAACCCTATTAAAATATCAGGTATTTGTGGCAGACTTATGTGTTGTCTTAAATACGAAGAAGACGTATATGTAGAAATTCGTGGTAGACTTCCAGAAGTAGGTGATATGGTAGAGACACCAGATGGCCGTGGAGAGGTTCTTTCTGTAACAGTACTTCGTGAGCAAGTAAGAGTAGCTGTTAAGAAAAAAGATAAAGATGAAAAAGAAGCAATTGTATATCCAGTAGCGGACTTGAAAATTCTTACACGTAAGAAGAAGTGCGGTGGTGGATGTGGCGGTTGTGGGAATACAGACGAGAAGGAGTTTGAACACTTTGACTTTAGTAAACTCGAATGAGAGAGTAGATGACTTAGATAGAAATGGATATAAAATCATTCAGAATCCCGAAGTATTTTGCTTCGGGATTGATGCTGTACTATTAGCACATTTTGCGAAGGTGAGCAAAAGAGATCAGCAAGTATTAGACATTGGAACAGGTACAGGGATTATCCCTATCCTAATGCATGCAATTTACCAAAAAGGTAAATATACAGGCATTGATATTCAAGAAGAAATGGTAGAGATGGCAAATCGTTCTTTACAACTTAATGAGCTTACAGAAGATATACAAATTAGGCATATTGATGTGAAGATACTTAAAGAACATTTTACAGGACATTCTTTAGACCTAGTGACAAGTAACCCACCATATATGAAGGGAACAAATGGACTAAAAAATGAACATCCATCCAAGACTATTGCAAGGCATGAAGTGCTATGTACCTTAGAAGATATTATTGCAGCAGCAGGATACGTATTAAAGGTAAAAGGAAAGCTCTGTATGATTCATAGACCACAGAGATTAGCTGATATTATTTGTGCTATGAGAGAAAATAAGATAGAGCCTAAGCGCTTACGTATGGTTTATCCTAAGTCAGGGCAAGCACCTACTATGATTTTAATAGAAGGTGTTAAGGGTGGAAATAGTGAGATGAGAGTAGAGAAGCCACTTATTGTTTATAATGAAGATGGTACACATACAGATGAAATTTATGAGATATATGGACGACAAAGGCCTGAAGTGTAAAGCTTAAAAGAGGAGAAAAAAATGGAGACATATGGGATATTAACATTGTGTGCAACCCCAATAGGTAATCTAGAAGATATTACTTATCGTGTTGTGCGTACACTTACAGAAGCTGATTTCATTGCGGCAGAGGATACAAGACATACTAAAAAGCTTTTAAACCATTTTAATATACACACTAAGCTTATTAGTTACCATGAGCACAACAAAATTGAAAAAGGTCCAGAACTTATTGAGATTTTGAAATCAGGTAAGAATATTGCGCTTGTAACAGATGCAGGCACACCGGGGATTTCTGATCCAGGTGAAGATTTAGTAAGATTAGCTATGGAAGCAGGTGTAATGGTAACAAGTGCACCGGGAGCAGTAGCGGGTATTACAGCATTAATTTTATCTGGACAAAGTACGAGAAGATTCATTTTTGAAGGATTTTTACCTACAGATAAGAAAGAGAGACGAGCTGTATTAGAGGGGCTTAAGAATGAAACAAGAACAACTCTTTTATATGAGGCACCGCATCGATTACTCAAAACGTTAGAGGTACTCTATGAAGCTGTAGGAGACAGGTCTATAACAGTTACTAAAGAGTTAACTAAAAAATTTGAATTCATATATAAAACAAATTTAAGTGGGGCAATTGCTTATTTTGAAGAGGTAGAGCCTAAAGGTGAATTTGTTTTAGTCTTAGAAGGTAAAGATATAAAGGTTTTACAAGAAGAGGACCAAAAGGCTTGGGAAGAAATGTCTATTGAAGACCATCTACAAGTTTATTTGGATAAGGGACAAGATGAGAAGTCTGCTATGAAGCAGGTGGCAAAAGATAGAGGCGTTAGCAAAAGAGATATTTATGCCTATATTCATCAAAACTAGCTATAAGTAATAGGGGGATTAAAATGTCTAAAAAGAAGTACCTTATTAATCCAGACCATTTATTTATATGGTTTAGTATTTATCTCATTACAGCAATACCGGCATACTATAGAATTTATCATACAATACCTATAGGGTTGATAGTTGTGCTTATACTAGAAGAAATAGCTTCTTATTATATACTAGATGATAAAATGTTAGATATGTATATGAAAAGAGCTAAGCACCAATCAACTATTTTGGTTGTATTAGTTATTAGTGTGCTTATTGCAATCACGGGATTTATATGGTTATTCTTAAATGAATGGAAACTAGGTGTCATTATAGTGGGTGCAGATGTATTGTCCCATAGTATTAAAAGAATAATAGATAAAAAGAAAAGCTCTAGGGATACCTAGAGCTTTTTATATTAGCATGAGTTATTCGTCTATTTTAGTAAATGTATCAAATAAGTTCGTACCTTCAACTACTTGAGTAGATAAATCAATAGCGAGTTCACCTTCTTCACTAATAAAGAAAATAAGTTCTTCATCATGAATCACACCAAAGCTTAAAGCCTCACCATATGGAAGATGTGTAAGGAGGTCTTGAACAGTAGAAGATAAAGAAGTGATTACCATAGCAAAGCCTTCTTTTGGTTCAAGTACGGCTAACTCATCATCAATAGTATAGAGTTCTGTTGCATTTAAGAATTCTGTTTTAAATACATGTACTTTTTCATTGGCCTCATTAGGAAAATAAATACTAAGTTTATTACAATGAGGAAAACAGAATTTAAGAATGTTGTTAAATGTATCTTGAGAAAAATCTGAGATATTTGCGTATAATTTCATATATTGAAAGCTCCTTATCTTAAGCAGTAAAAATACCTATATATATTATACCCAATCCAAATTAAATAAGCAACGAAATGAAAAATAAGCAAAAAATAGGATATTCAAAAGAAAAGCATAATAAACCTAGTAATGATAGTACAAACTTATGAACATATCCACTGTAATGCAGTTGATATGTTATAGACTTAGAAACTATATGTGCGCTAAAAGTCTTAAATGATGTTATCAACACTTGTCTTGGGATGTTATACGGTACGTTGAAATAAAGAGTTTAGAAGAATGGATGTCATTAATACAATTAGTAAAGCAGAAGGGATTCATGACAAAAATGCTAACAAAGATGGATTGCAATTTCCCGGGGAGCTTACATTAAATAGGCCAAGAATCCATGAGTACTTGCAAAAAATGTATAAGAAGGTCATTCAAACGTATAAAACACAGATTGCTTTAAGAGAGGGTGACTTTATACCTATTATACGTCATCATAAGAGTTTTATAGGATATTGCAGGGGATATGACACACATCAATGCATGATTTTGATTAACTTAACAAAAAAAAGTTAAAGTAAATCTAGAAGAAGTAAAAGATAGGAATAAAAAAGCATTAGCCTATAACTATAAAACAGAGCAACTACAAGTAGATCAGACATTGGAACTTAGGCCGTTTGAAGGGGGACTTTATAAATTACATTAAGGGGGGATAGTATTTCCAATAGGTATTGTGACTATGTTTATGGCTTTGTTACTAAAAGAGAATTCACCAACAATGCTTGTGTATACTTTTGCTCCATTTAGTGGTATTTGGAGTACAGTATGTTCTTTAGTGCCTTTTTCCATTTTGCCAGACCTTGCAGATGTAGATGAGCTAATAACAGGAAAAAGGCGTGAAGGAGTTTATGCTGGAATGGCTACATTTATGAGAAAGCTGGGCAATGGAATAACGGTAGGGATAGCAGGTCTGATGTTACAAATATTTGGATACAATGCTATAGCGACAGTACAAACAACACAGGCACTAGTAGGGATACAATAATATTTGTAGTCTTACCCATTAGGATGCTTGCTCTTGCCACGTATATGGCAAGCCTGTATAAGATTAATGAGTAGTGCTACAATAAATTAATGAAAGAGTTAACCTATAGAAGAGCACATGAAGGGAAAAGTATGGCTACTAAGAAAGAGCAGAAGATATTTGGAGTCATAACAGAAATCAAATTTAAAGATTTATGGGATTCCTTAAAATTGTAGTAGCTTTAGATAAAGTATATAAAATAAAGAAATCAAGTTTACATCTGGTAATCTAACGTGCCTTATAGTATCTTATATAGTACATAAAGCAAGTAAAAAGACTATATATAGTAGGTGACGAACCTAATAGTATAAATTAGACTTCGTAACAACGACTGAGAGAGGCACGGTGAATATGTTGATAGTAGTGGGTGGAATGATTGGACTAGGGAAATCTAGCGTAGCAGAGGTGTTAGGAGAGGCTTTAGGAAGTGAAGTGTTTTTTGAAAGTGTAGATGATAATCCGATCTTACCACTTTTTTATACAGCATCTCCAGAGGAGATTCAATCTAAAAGATATCCTTTCTTATTACAACTCTATTTTTTAGATACACGTTTTAAAGCAATCAAACAAGCACTTGTTAAAGATAATAATGTTCTTGATAGAAGTATTTATGAAGATTGGTACTTTGCAAAGAAAAACATGGAGTTAGGTAGAATTAACAAGCTTGAAATGCAGGTATATGAAAGCCTATTACACAATATGATGGAAGAACTAGAAGAACTTCCAAAGAAAGCACCAGATTTAATGGTATATCTTAAAGGTTCATTCGAAACAGTACTTGAACGTATTATGAAAAGAGGTAGAAGTTTCGAATTAGATAAAGAGTTAGTAGACTACTATAGATTCTTATGGGAAGGGTACGATGAATGGGTAATGAAACATTATCAGGCTTCAGAAGTGCTTCTTGTAGATATGGATGAGATTGATGTAGTAGATAAGGAAGAAGATAAACAACGTGTTATTGAAATGGTTAAAGAAAGATTAGCAATAGTAAGAGGGTAGCAGAGGGGACTATTACATAAGTAATGATTAGTAGTCTACCTAAATAGAGGAGTTATAAAACTAGAGTTGATTAGTTTTATAACTTCTTTTTGCATAATAGAGGTAGTCGATGCACAGAATAGGGGAGTGAGCTCCATGCTCAAAAGAAGTATTAGAAGGATATAATTGGGGTGATATTAGGAGAGCTAGAGTTTTTTAAAGAAAGACACAGAGATAATTCTGTTTAGATTATCAAGATTAACTAACAGTTTTTAGGGGGATGAGATTAAAATATGTAAGCCAGTGACTTGCCTAGAAAAGTATCAAAGGGATATATGAAACCCATTGAAAAATAGTGAATAAAAAGGGATAAAGTAACTATATAAAAAAGAAATTAAAAAAAGCTTTGAAAGGTGTTGACTTATGTAGTTAGATAGTGCATAATAATACAAGTCAGCAGGGCATAGCGCCACTAAGACACAGGGCATAAAGCCTTGATAAATAAAGAAAAAATGAACTTTGAAAATAAAATAGTAACCATTAAAC
>NZ_JAVVQU010000052.1:0-17331 GCF_036655075.1 Niameybacter sp.
ACTTAGGATCTAGCGCCATTGGCGTGGGGGTTCGACTCCCTTCACCCGCATTTTTAAAATTCAATAAATAACGCATTAACATGCGGGTGTAGTTCAATGGTAGAACACCAGCCTTCCAAGCTGGCCACGTGGGTTCGATTCCCATCACCCGCTTTATGTATCCATAGCTCAGCTGGATAGAGCAACGCCCTTCTAAGGCGTGGGTCCGGGGTTCGAATCCCTGTGGATACGCTGTATAGGGTTATCGCCAAGCGGTAAGGCACAGGATTTTGATTCCTGCATTCGAAGGTTCGAATCCTTCTAGCCCTGTATTAAAAAAATAGACTACTTCGGGAGTCTATTTTTTTTTATCCTCTTGAATTTTTGGAATTTATATGATAAAATTATAAAAGTTAAACATATTGGGTTGTCGCCAAGCGGTAAGGCACAGGATTCTGACTCCTGCATCCGAAGGTTCGAATCCTTCCAGCCCAGTTAAAGTATTAGGAATAAAGGTTTTTAAAGAAAAAGGTCACTTTTAAGAGACAGGATTTTTTATCAGTTTTATACGAATCTTGTATTAAAAAAAAGGGGCTTTTTTTATGGTAATAACAAGTCACAGAGTTGAAAGTATAAGATTTTTAGAAGGTGAAAGCCTTGATTTTTGTAATAGTAGGCTTAGAATGGGGATATAGTGAAAAAAGATTAAATTATTCAAGCCTGTACTAGCTAAGGTGAGGGAGAGTAAAGGGTGCTATTCGGAGGAGATAGTAAATATATTGGTGAAATATATAGATAAAATTTTTCTGTAAATCGACCTATAATATGTTAATATAAAACATATAACTATAGTTATTACTTGATGATTGTTATAGTTACTAAAATATTTAATTTAAGTACTGTAAAGTATAATGGTAATAAGCATAATAGCATAAGGAGGACAACAATGGGCGATTTATTAGAAAAAGGTGCAGTACTTCAACGTGATAAGGAGACTTATGCAATAGCACCCCATTTGACAGGGGGACTTGTAACCCCGGAGCAATTAAGAAAGATTGCAGATGTGGCAGAAAAATATGGAGCTGCAGCACTTAAGGTGACGGCGGCACAGCGTATTGCACTAGTAGGTATTAAAGAAAATGACTTAGATGCAGTATGGGAAGATTTAGGTATGAAGCCAGGTGCGGCTATCGGATTATGTGTTCGCAGTGTTAAAATATGTCCAGGAACTACTTTTTGTAAAAAAGGGTTAAATGATTCTGTAGGCGTAGGCGCAAAACTAGATGGGCTTTACCACGGACAAAATTTACCAAACAAACTTAAAATAGGTGTAAGTGGATGTCCTCATAGCTGTTCAGATAGTCATACAAGAGATATCGGACTCATTGGTGTGACTAAAGGGTGGCGTGTCTATGTAGGTGGTAAAGGCGGGGCAAGGCCAAGACTTGGAGATTTGTTTGTGCCTCTTATAGAAGAAGAAAAGTTATTCTCACTTGTTGAAAAGATTGTAGACGTGTACGCTCAAAATGGGCAAGGTCATGAACGTCTTGGAGATTATATTGACCGAGTAGGTTTAGAAGTATTTAAGGAACAAGTTGGTGTGTAACCAATTGGGATAAAGATAGAGAAGGAGTACAGCAATAGGTGAAAGCCTTTGTAGTACTCCTTCTCTATTTTTTGGGATTATTACTTATTATCTTTAACTTCTATTTAGGGTTTAATCGTTAGAATATAGATTTACTGCCCAATACAGTGGGATATATTTTGATAGGCATAGCCTTTCAAGCGTTAGCGGTTAAAGAAGCTAAATTTGAAAAAGGGCTATGGTGTGTAGGTATAAGTTTAATTTTGCATGTGGTACAGTTGTGTATAGGTTCACAAACAGAGCATATAGGTTTGTTGAGTATGGCTATTGTACAAATTGTATTCTTATGCATTTTAAATCGTATGAAAAAAGAGATTGATAAATAATGCCCATAAATCCTAATAGAAGTAAGCCAAGTATGACATAACTAAAGAGAATAAGACTGCTTGAAGATAAGCTATTTTGCATAACTTCTTGATATTTATATAGCATTAATTAGAGCATAGTTCAAAGTGTTTGATTATTCTTGTGATCGTAAAAATATAAGATTACTTTAAATAACTTCAGGGGCTTAAATAGTTGTTAGAAATCCTAAAGATATAAGGTGCCTCTATCAGAACAATAGGAGATAAAAAATAAGTGTAAATGTTGCCACATAGAGTGGATTAACATTTACACTTATACTGAAATAAGGCTCTGTTACACATCAGGTGTATAGAGCTTTTTTAGTTAACTTGGCATACCATATACTGAAAGATAATTGTTTTTATAACGATTGTCATGAGTGATATCAGCTCCAAACCAGTCAGGTGGAGTAAAATTAGAGGCATCCATTGGAGAAGGGAATTCCACTTCTACGGTAAGTAAGCCTTCTAAACGTCCGGCGTAAATATCAAGTTCAGCAGTGAGGTCACCTTCAAGAGGGATAAAGTAGCGTATTTTTTCCACTGGAGGGTTGTCTACTTTATTCCAAAGTGCATCGCATTGCTCCTTGGTGATGCCGAGTTCAAATTCTTCGCGAATCATATGACCTTGAGATTTAAGACATACACAACAGGTGTCATTCATCTGTCTAATTCTAATAACGGGGTCTGTAGAAATATAACCTTGCTTGATTCTTTTTCTAGGATATAACTTGAGGTCGGGAAGTTCTTTAATTAAAAATTTGCGTTCAATCTCCATAACGACTACCTCCTCTTTTATACTTCTTGTCTTTATTGTAGCATAAAATATGGTGTAAAAATAGATTGAAAAATAGATAGATTTTATAAGATAATTATAGTATTTTATACTACATGTATCGTTGTGGTACAGGGGTAAATGTGATAAGATAAGGAATAGAGATAGAATCTACTAAAAGAGGTGACATAAATGAAAGTTGTTGTATTTTTTGCTACAGGATATGAGGAAGTTGAAGCACTTAGTGTAGTAGACGTGTTAAGAAGAGGTGGCGTAGAAGTCATTATGGCAGGTGTTGACGGGGATGTTGTAGCAAGTGCACGTCAAATTAAAATTCAAATGGATCAAAAAGCTGAAGATATAAACTACGATGAAATAGATATGGTTGTATTACCAGGAGGCCTTCCAGGTGTAGATAACCTTTATGCAAGTGAACTTGTAAAAAATAAAGTTTTAGAATTTAAAGCAGCCAATAAATGGATTGGGGCAATTTGTGCAGGACCAAGTGTACTTGGTAAATTTGGTGTACTAGAAGGAGAAAACGCAACTTGTTACCCTGGATTTGAACAATACTTACATGGAGCAACACATGTTGAAGACCGTACAGTAGTAAGCAATAAGATTGTAACAGGTAAAGGTGCTGGTGCATCTTTCGAATTTGCACTTCAAATCTTAGAAATTGCTGCAGGTAAAGAAAAAGCAGAACAAATCAAAAATGCAATGATTATTCTTTAAGAATAAAATTGTTAAAATCTGGATAGATTATAAGACAAGGGCTGTTACAGCAACGCTGTAACAGCCCTTGAAAATTCATACCATCACTTAGTCTGACTACCTAAAACAAGAATTGTGGTTGGAATATGACCAAATACATCCATTATTTCATCTGGAGCTATGTAGCATTTACCTAGCGTACTAAATGCTGCTTGAACTTTAGTTAAGTTAAGTTCATAAATATAAGCAATCATTTCAGGTGTATAAGTTTGGGAGAACGTATACTTCCATTGGCGCTTTATAAGCCTACATATATAACTTGAAGCATGAGAAACAATTGTAAAAAAGTCAACAAGTGTTATATGAGTAATCCTATGCTCCTCCATTAAATCCGTTACTTCCTGTGTGGGCATACCTAAGATAAGAGCAACCTCTATAGGGTTATACGGCGCATCATTGCTCTTTAAGAACAGATCAATACCCATAAGCTTGGGGGAGATATTTTGCATATAAATTTGTTTAAAGCTAACATCCATAAAGGTTATCCTTTCTATGAATACGTACAAAACATCACATAAATTGATTATAAATGAATTTATAGGCACATACTATATGTAATACTTGGAACTTTATTATGGCGTTATCTAATAAAATTTTACAAATCAGGAATACAAGTAGATTTTGGGAAGTTTCTATGCTATAATAATTGAATGTTAATTTATAATGCAATATTTACGCTTAAACATAACGAATTTTAAAATCCAAGGAGGATCATTTGAATGAATACAGAAGTAAAAGTACTAGAAAATAGCATCGTAGCACTTACAGTAGAGGTTGGCCAAGAGGTTGTAGCTGCAGCGGTAAACAAAGCATACAACGAAATGAAAAAAGATTTCAACATGCCAGGTTTCCGTAAAGGTAAAGTACCTAAAGCTATGGTTGAAAAAATGTATGGTCCAGAAGTATTCTTTAACAAAGCAGCAGATATCATCATTGATGATACATTAGGAAAAGCTGTAGAAGAAAATAAAATTGCTATGGCAGCACGCCTTCGTCAAGGAGATGTAGAAGTAGCTGAAATGTCAAAAGAAGGCATGAAATATATTGCACACATCACAGTTAGACCAGAAGTGGAACTTGGTGAATACAAAAACCTTACAGTAGAAGTTGCAAAAGTTGAAGTTAGCGATGAAGATGTAGATATGGCAATCAACGCTGAAGCAGAAAAAAATGCGCGTGAAATTACAGTAGCTGATCGTGCTGTACAACCACAAGACAAAGTTGTTGTTGACTTTGAAGGATTTGTAGATGGTGAAGCATTCGAAGGTGGTAAAGGTGAAGATTACACATTAGTAATTGGTTCAAAAACATTTATCGACAACTTCGAAGACCAATTAATCGGAGCTGAAATCGGTAAAGAAGTAGAAGTAAACGTTACATTCCCAGCTGAATACCACTCAGCAGAATTAGCAGGTAAACCAGCTATGTTCAAAGTAACAGTTAAAGAAATCAAAGTTAAAGAACTTCCAGCAATTAATGATGATTTTGCAGCAGACGTTTCAGAATTTGAAACATTAGCTGATTACAAAGCAGATATCAAAGCAAAACTTACAACAGAAAAAGAAACAAGCTACACATCAGAAGTAGAAAACCAAGCTATCCAACAAGCTGTAGACAATGCACAACTTACAGTTCCAAACAACATGATCGAAGATCAAGTGGATAGAAGCATTAAAGAATTCGAAATGCGTATGAAACAACAAGGTCTTGAACTTGCTCAATACTTACAATTCACAGGTATGGACATGGACAAATTCCGTGAAAACTTCAGAAAAGATGCTGAGTTCCAATTACGTTCAAGAGAAGTTTTAGAAAAAATCGTTGCAGTTGAAAACATTGAAGTAACAGAAGAAGAAGTTCTTGCAGAAGTTGAAAAACTTGCAGCGCGTTACAAAATGGAAGTAGAAGAACTTAAAAAATCATTTGGTGCTTACGAAAGAGAAATGTTAAGCTCAGACCTTAGAGTACAAAAAGCAGCTGAACTTATCACTTCAACAGCAAAAGTAGAAACAAAATAATTTATATAAAATACTGTATAAAAGAACAAAATAGAAAGCGTTGGGAGGGTGAAAAATGAGCTTAGTTCCAGTTGTTGTAGAACAAACCAATAGAGGCGAACGTTCATACGATATTTATTCACGTCTATTAAAAGATAGAATTATCATCTTAGGGGACGAGGTAAACCAAGTTACAGCAAGTTTAGTTGTTGCACAGCTTTTATTCTTAGAAGCGGATGACCCTGATAAAGATATTATGCTTTATATCAATAGTCCAGGTGGTGTAATCACAGATGGTATGGCTATTTATGATACAATGCAATACATTAAGTGTGATGTATCGACAATCTGTATAGGAATGGCAGCAAGTATGGGGTCATTCTTACTTGCAGGAGGAGCTCGCGGCAAACGATTTGCTCTTCCAAATGCAGAAATTATGATTCACCAACCACTTGGTGGGGCTAAAGGGCAAGCAACAGATATTGAAATTCAAGCTAACCATATTATTAGAACTAAGGCTAAATTGAATGAAATGCTTGCACAAAATACAGGTCAACCTCTTGAGAAGATTAAAGCAGATGTAGAAAGAGATTACTTCATGAATGCTGAAGAAGCAAAGGTTTATGGTCTTATTGATGAAGTAATTCGTGCAAAAAAATAATTAGAAAAGAGGTGGAGCATGCCAAATAAATTTGATGACACAAAACAGCTTAGATGTTCATTCTGTGGAAAAAGCCAAGATCAAGTAAGAAGATTAATTGCTGGTCCACAAGTTTATATTTGCGATGAGTGTATTGAACTTTGCTCCGAGATTATAGAAGAAGAATTTGAAGGTGATGAAGAAACTGCGGGTATGGTAGATATGCCTACACCTAAAGAAATTAAAACACATCTTGACCAATATGTTATTGGCCAAGATGATGCTAAAAAAGCTTTAGCAGTTGCAGTTTATAACCACTATAAACGTATCAATTCTCCTTCCCACAAAGACGATGATGTTGAAATCCAAAAAAGTAATATTTTACTTTTAGGACCAACAGGTTCAGGTAAAACATTCCTCGCTCAGACACTTGCAAAAATGCTAAACGTACCATTTGCTATTGCTGATGCAACTGCACTTACAGAAGCAGGCTACGTAGGTGAAGATGTGGAAAACATCTTACTCAAAATTATTCAAGCAGCTAATTACGATGTAGAAAAAGCTCAAATGGGTATTATCTATATCGATGAAATTGATAAGATTGCTAGAAAATCAGAGAACCCATCTATTACACGTGATGTAAGTGGTGAAGGTGTACAACAAGCCCTTCTTAAAATTTTAGAAGGTACTGTTGCTTCTGTTCCACCACAAGGTGGCAGAAAACACCCACATCAAGAATTTATCCAAATCGATACTACAAATATCTTATTTATTTGTGGTGGTGCTTTTGATGGCGTCGATAAGATTATCGAAAATCGTATTGGACATAAAACAATGGGATTTGGTGCAAGCATCGTAAGTAAAAAAGAAAAGAGTGTAGGTCAACTTCTTAAATCATTAGAGCCACAAGACCTTCTTAAATTTGGACTTATTCCAGAATTCGTAGGTCGTATTCCTTCTATCGTATCACTTGATAGCTTAGATAAGGAAGCGCTTCAATTAATTTTAAGTAAACCTAAAAATGCTCTTATCAAACAATATCAAAAACTGTTCAACTATGACCATATTGAACTTGATTTCACACAAGATGCATTAGAAGCAGTAGCAAATCTTGCTATTGAACGTCAAACAGGTGCACGTGGATTACGCGCAATCTTGGAAGATGTAATGCGTGAAGTGATGTATGAAGTACCTTCTGTAGCAGAAAATGTAGAGAAGGTTATCATTGGTGCAGAAACAGTTAAAGATAAAGCTGATCCAGAGATTGTTTACAAAGATGCAACGAAAGCGTCTAAGAAAAAACCATTAAAATCTGATGGAGAATCAGCATAAAAAATATGCAAGGCAGCATTGCCTTGCATATTTTTTTTTACCTCCGGCAATAATCTAAAAAACAGATTTGCAAGGAGGATTTTAGAAAATGAATGGAATTTTGATAGGGGTACAGTTCTTTTTTTCCTGTGTTATAGGGTTGTACTTTTTGATGCAACTTAAAAATACAAAGCAAAATAAAACCAATATTTGCAAGGATTCAGAAGAAAAGTATGAGAAGATGCAAAAGCTTAGATATATTCATCTGTCAGAGCCACTTACGGAGAAGCTTCGTCCTAAGGAAGAGCGTGATATTATTGGACAAGAAGAGGGGATACGTGCTCTTAAGACAGCGTTATGCAGCCCTAATCCTCAACATATTTTAATCTATGGAAGTCCGGGTGTAGGGAAGACAGCAGCAGCTCGTATTGCCTTAGAGATGGCTAAACAATGTGAACTTTCACCATTCACATCTAAGAGTAAATTTGTAGAAATTGATGCTACGACTTTGCGTTTTGATGAAAGGAGTGTTGCGGACCCTTTGATGGGCTCTGTTCATGACCCTATTTATCAAGGAGCAGGGGCATATGGACAAGCTGGTGTACCACAACCTAAACCAGGTGCAGTCACTAAAGCTCATGGAGGTGTATTATTTATCGATGAGATTGGAGAGCTACACCCTATTCAGATGAATAAGCTACTCAAAGTACTAGAAGATCGTAAAGTCTACTTAGAAAGTGCTTATTATAGTGCTTATGATGAAAATACGCCAGCCTATGTTCATGATGTTTTCAAAAATGGTCTGCCAGCAGACTTTAGACTTATTGGTGCAACAACTAGATCTAGAGAAGAAATTCCATCTGCCCTTAGGTCTAGATGTGTAGAGATTTTCTTTAAAGACTTAGATGAAGAAGAAATCTTGAAAATTATTGACCGAGTTGTAGAAAAGGAACATTTACCTATTCAAGATGAGGCTAAAGAAATGATTACGCAGTATGCCACTAATGGGCGTGATGCTGTAAGTATTTTGCAAACAGCATATAATAAAATGCTCTATGAGCACACGACAGATATTGAAAAAGGAGATGTTGAGTGGATTGTTAAATCAGGAGGTTACACTAGAGCACTTCACAAAAAGCTGAATACAGGCTATTATATAGGTAAGGTTAACGGCCTAGGTGTAATGGGGCACTCAAGTGGTATGGTTTTAGAAGTAGAATCCATTGCTAAGAAAGTAGGAAGTGGCAAAGGTAGATGTAATATTACAGGTGTTATTGAAGAAGAAGAGTTAAAGATGAATAGTAGTAAGGCAAAGCGCAAGAGTATGGCATACAGTTCACTTGAAAATGTATTAACTTTGCTCAAAGTTCAGTATAATGTAGAGTATGAGGACTACTATATTCATATTAACTTTCCATCAGGCATTCCTGTAGATGGTCCATCAGCAGGGATTACTATGTTCTGTAGCCTATACTCAGCCCTCTTTGAAGAACCTATGCCAGGCAATATTGCTATGACTGGTGAAGTCACTATCAATGGAGAAGTATACCCTGTGGGAGGCGTCAGCGAAAAGATTAGAGCAGCTCAAAAAGCAGGTGCTAAAGCGGTTATTATACCAAAAGCCAATATGCAAGATAATTATCTTAAAGAAGATATAGAAGTTATCCCAGTAGAAAAAGTAGAGGAAGTCATCCAATATCTTTGGGAGATGCCAGTTACCAAAAAAGCAGAAAATATGTTACATGCATAAGATGGACTATTTATTCCAAGAGTCAACCTCATTTACTTCTTAAGTACAATACAATTATTCCGATAAGGGCTGCTACTCACAGCCCCTATTAGAATGTAATTTATATATCCATCATTAAATAGACAGAAAGGAAACTAAAATGACAGAAGAAAGAAAACACTTGCCTTTAATCCCTCTTAAAGGGTTAACTATATTTCCAAATATGATTATTCATTTTGATGTAGGGAGAGAAAAATCTGTAAAAGCTATTGAAGCAGCAATGCTTCAGGATGAGGAACTTTTACTCGTCACACAAAAAGATACTAAACTAGATGAGCCTGGTAGTACTGACTTATACGAAATTGGAACAATTGTAAAAGTTAAACAAATTGTAAAGTTGAAACCACCAGTTATTAAGGTACTCGTAGAAGGTATAAAGCGTGCACGCTTGCTAGAAATTACTTCTAAAGATTATATGGAAGGTTACATAGAAGAAATTCCAGAAGAAGGTGTTGAGCTTACGGTAGAAAATGAAGCACTTATGCGTACAGTAGGCGAACTTTTTGAGACTTATGCTTCTTTAAATACAAAGCTTTCAATGGATATGGTATATAGCATATTAGGATCTAACTCACCTATGGAAGTTATGGACTTAATTATTGCCAATATGCCTTTAGAAGTAGCTAAAAAGCAGGCAATCTTAGCGTGTTTAGATGCCTCAAGCCGTATGTACAAGGTGATTGAGCTCCTTCAAGAAGAAATAGAAGTGCTTAAAATTCAAAAGCAAATTTATAATAAAGTTAAAGATAATATTGATCAGACACAAAAAGAATACTTTTTACGTGAGCAACTGAAAGTGATTCAAGAAGAGCTAGGGGATAAAGATGGCCTTACAGCAGATATTGATAACTATAAGAAAAAGATGGATGCCCATAAGATGCCTCAAGAAGTCAAAAATAAGATAGAAAAAGAAATAAACCGATTGATGAAAGTGCCAAGTAGTTCACCTGAAACAAGCATGTTAAGAAGCTATATTGAAGCTGTTCTGGATTTGCCATGGGAGTTGTCTACACCAGAAATAGAGGATTTGAATGTGGCAGAGGACGTATTAGAACGCGATCATTATGGACTTTCACAAGTAAAAGAGCGTATACTAGACTTCTTGGCTGTAAAGAATTTTTCAAAACAAGCGGAAGCACCTATTTTATGTTTAGTAGGACCTCCTGGGGTAGGAAAGACATCTATTGCTAAATCTATTGCAGAAGCTACAGGAAGAAACTATGTGCGTATTTCTTTGGGTGGTATAAGGGATGAAGCTGAGATTAGAGGGCATAGAAGAACTTATGTAGGGGCCATGCCAGGACGCTTTGCTACAGCACTTACTCAAGCAGGATCTAACAATCCACTTATGCTTTTAGATGAGATTGATAAAATGATGGGAGACTTTAGAGGGGACCCAGCAGCAGCCCTTCTCGAAATTTTAGATAGTGCCCAGAATCATAGCTTTAGAGATCATTACTTAGAAGTACCTGTGGATTTAAGTAAAGTATTGTTTGTAGCAACAGCTAATTCACTTTCTACTATACCACGTCCATTACTGGACCGTATGGAAGTGATAGAAGTGAGCAGTTATACTGCACTTGAAAAACTTCAAATTGCAGAACGCTATTTAATTCCAAAAGAGCTTAAAAAACATGGTCTGAACAAGAAAAGTTTAAAAATCTCTGAAGAAGCGCTTAAATTTGTTGTTGAACATTATACAAGAGAAGCTGGTGTACGTAACTTAGAACGTCAAATTGGTACACTTTGTCGTAAGGCAACACGTGAGATGGCTACAGAAAATAAAAAGTCTGTGACTATGAATCCGAAAAAAGTGCAAAACTATTTAGGAGCACCAAAAGTGACTTATGAAGAAAAAAATAGAAAACCTCAAGTAGGTGTAGTGAGAGGTTTAGCTTGGACAGCAGTAGGTGGGGACACACTGTCTATTGAAGTCAATGTGATGGATGGCAAAGGCAGTTTTGAACTCACGGGAAATATGGGAAATGTGATGAAAGAATCCGCTAGAGCTGCTATGAGTTTTATTCGATCTAAGCGAGAAATATTAGGACTTAAAAAAGATTTTTATCAAGGCATTGATATTCATATTCATATACCAGAAGGAGCAGTACCCAAAGATGGCCCTTCAGCAGGGATAACAATGGCAACAGCTATTATTTCTGCACTGACGCAAAAGGCAGTGCGCAATGATATTGCTATGACAGGAGAAATTACCATTCGTGGACGTGTGCTAGCTATAGGTGGACTAAAAGAAAAGATATTGGCTGCTAAGCGTGCAGGAATTTTTGAAGTCATAGTACCGCAAGAAAATCAAAAAAATATATTAGAAATAGATGCAGATGTGTTAGAAGGCATGAAAGTTATTTATGCTGAAACAATGGACGATGTCCTTTTACATGTCTTTGCATAATATTAGGAGGAACACATGAACGTAACAAAAGCAGAACTTATTATAACAGCAGGGAACAAATCACAGTTTCCGGAGATGAACATGCCAGAAGTAGCTTTTGCAGGTAAATCAAACGTAGGGAAGTCATCACTTCTTAACTGCCTTGTGAACCGTAAGGCATTGGCTAGAACAAGCTCACAACCAGGTAAAACACAAACAATTAACTTCTATGCTGTACAAGATCAAATTCGTTTCGTAGATTTACCAGGGTATGGCTATGCGAAGGTGTCTAAGACATCACGTGAAAAATGGGGTAAATTAATAGAAGATTACCTTTGTAACAGAGAAAATTTGAAAGAAGTTATTCTTCTTATTGATATCCGTCATGAAGTGGGTAAAAATGATAAGATGATGTATGACTGGGTAGCGCATTACTATGAGCGTGTAAATGTTATTGCAACTAAGGCAGATAAATTAAATCGTAGCCAAGTTCAAAAACATATGGCTATGGTCAAAAAAGGATTAGGCCTTCGTCCAACAGATAGAATTATGGCCTTTTCATCTGTGACTAAACAAGGCAAAGATGAGATTTGGAATATGTTAGATGGTGTTATTGTAGATTACAACAATGAACAAGCTGAGATACTTGAACAAGTTGAAGCCGTTGCACAAGCGGAAGAAATGGTATCAGTAGAAGATTAAGAAAAAGGGAGTGAAAGGAATACTTTCACTCCCTTTTATTGGAAAAAAATATTGAAAGAATATTTGAAAAATGTTAAAATGGAAAGAGATAGAGAGGTGCATTCGATGAAAGAAATATCAAAATGCTATTATTTTAAAAATGGTCGTTTAGATTTATCTGTATTAGAAGAAACATCTAGAATGAACAAAGAAAACATAAGTGGAGAAAAAATGCTGGATCAAGAGGATAGTAATATAGATTTTCCTATATTAAGACAAGCTAATATCTATATGGATGAGACTATTGCCAATATATTTGGAGAGATGAGTGACTATTTTAATGAAGAGGAAAAAAGTTGATAAGATGACTTGACTCTAGTGGATATATGTGATAAGATATTCCTTGTCGGAAGGTACTATATAGTACATTAATAAAGTATATGCGTGAGTGGCTCAGGGGTAGAGCATCTCCTTGCCAAGGAGAGGGTCGCGGGTTCGAATCCCGTCTCGCGCTCTTATTTTCGGGGTGTAGCTCAGTTTGGCTAGAGCGCCTGATTTGGGTTCAGGAGGCCGCAGGTTCGAGTCCTGTCACCCCGATGATAATAAAAACGTCTAGACTTTATCTAGGCGTTTTTTTATTTCCCGAATTATAGATAGAATATTAGAAGTAAATTATGATTATGAATAAAGATAAAAACAGCCTCTAGACAAATAACTAGAGGCTGTTTTTATTGAGATATTATTTCTAAAATTTCACTATATAATTTATCAGAGTTATTTTTCCATTTTTCACAAAGGGTAATAGCTTGTTTTTTAGAAGCCACATTAACAGAAAGATTGATAAGTATTGAATCATGTTCTGTAACTTTACAATTTACCATGTATTCATGTGCTTTCGTTGGAATATATTCAGCTGTTACATCTCTTTGAGTCCTAAGCTTTCTCCAATTGCTTGAAATAAAAGTATCAAGTTCTGAACGAATAGAATTTGGAATTCTAGATGCAAAAAACTCTAATGTTTGAAGTCCCTTTTCAGAAATGTCAAAGTAAGAAGCGTTATTTTGTGATGATTTTAAAATAAGGTCTGATACAACAAGTTCGTTGAGAGACTGTTGCATGGAAAAATAATCCGTATAGCCTCTTTCTAAAACGATTTGCGTGATTTGGGAAAGAGTAAGAGGCATTTTAACTTCAGATAAAAGATAGAGCACAGTAAGCTTATTGATCGTAAAATCTTCGTTTGTATTAAACATAGGCTACCTCCTCACGCTTTTTAATATATATTGTATATTAAAGTTACGAAAAATACAATATGTGTTTTATTTGCCACCTTGATAGATGTCATGCTCTTTTAAATATTTATGAATGTGGTTTAGAACGAGCGTCTTACGCACTGTCCATAAAGGTGCTATAAGGTGGGTACGGTCTCCGTCTCCTGTAAGTCGGTGGATGACAAAATGAGGGGGGAGAATTTTAAGCACTTCTCCTACGATTTCTACATATTCATCTTCAGATAAAAGGGAAAAAGGTTCTTTTGTATAGAGCTTACCAAGAGGTGCGTTATCCACAACGTGAAGCATATGCATTTTAACA
This sequence comes from Niameybacter sp., assembly GCF_036655075.1. Taxonomy (NCBI): domain Bacteria; kingdom Bacillati; phylum Bacillota; class Clostridia; order Lachnospirales; family Lachnospiraceae; genus Niameybacter; species Niameybacter sp. The sequence continues at coordinate 13,918 of NZ_JAVVQU010000052.1, forward strand.
CCTTGTAGTGGAAGTTTTGAGATGTAAGAGGCTGTTGCTAAAATATCTTCACGACTTTCATAAGGGAGTCCAATAATCATATGCGCAACAACTTCGATGCCTAAGTGGTGAAGTTTGTATACCGCTTCTTCAAAACAAGCTAAATCATGTCCACGATTAATAAATTTACTTGTTGTAGGATGAATGGTTTGAAGGCCTAACTCTACCCACAAATGGGTGCGTTGATTAAGTGTAGATAAATACTCAAGGACATCATCTTCTAAACAGTCAGGACGCGTGGCAATGGCGAGCCCGACTACACCTGGAAAACTCAGTGCTTCTTCGTACTGTTTTTGTAGGATATCTAAAGATGCATATGTACTAGAGTAAGCTTGAAAGTAAGGCATATATTTTTTTACATTTGGCCATTTATTGGATAAAAGTTCAATGTTATCTTGCATTTGTTCAGTAATAGATTTGGTAGAAGAACTTGTAAAGTCACCACTTCCACGGCTACTACAAAAGATACATCCACCAGAAGCAACTTTTCCATCTCGGTTAGGGCAAGTGTAGCCTCCATCTAGAGAGAGTTTCATTACTTTTTCTTGGTGGCGTTCCTTAAGGAAATCGTTTAAACTATAAAATCTTGAAGCATTTGACATGAAAAAATCCTTTCTGAGTATAATAAAAAACAAGGCATGGCCTTGTTTTTTATTATACCTTTTATTTAATAACTAGCAAGGCTCGTTTCTTCTTTGTGTAGACGAATTTCTTCACAAGTTGAAAGTAAGGAAGTCCATTGATCATTTGTTGTCATTGTACGTGCAATATTAATGAAATCTTTACGAAGCTTTTGGGTATAATCTTTTTTTATTTCGGCAATTTCATTGTCATCATGAGCTTTAGACATAGCGGTTAAGAAATGAGCTGCACGTTCAGAAGATACAAAAGGAAGATAAGGTTGAAGATAATCCAATTCTTTTTGTAATGCATCATATTGTTCTTTGAATGGATTGCTTTCTACAGTATCCATGTACGCATATAAAGATTCTAAGTTGAAAAAGCGTATGTTTTTTAATGAACTATAATCGAAATGTGCTAAAATATCACGGAATTGCTGAATGTGAGCTTCAAGTTCTTGTTTACTAAGTAGCTTTGACATTTTAAATCCCCCTTAATGTGAAAAATAAATAGAAAAAGTCGCTCTCTATCACTTATTATATCCAAAGTTATCAAAAAGGTGTCTGGTAAATTTACTTATACTTTTAGAAAGATTATAATGAATAGATAAACAAAAGAGCGGAGGATAAATATGAAAAAAAATAAAATTTTAATAGTAGATGATGAAGAACATATTTTAGAACTCATTGCCTATAATTTATCTCAAAATGGCTTTAAAGTTTTTACAGCAACCTGTATCCAAGAAGCAGACAAAATTTTAAGTGAAGTGACAGTAGATTTGACACTTCTAGATATTATGCTTCCTGATATGGATGGTATGACAGCGCTTAAAAAATACAGAAGTAATCCACGGACGCAGAATATGCCAATTATTATGATTACAGCTAAGGCAGAAGAAATTGATAAAATTATTGGATTAGAACTTGGTGCCGATGACTATATTACCAAGCCTTTTAGTGTAAGAGAGGTAGTAGCTCGTGCAAATGCAGTTATGCGAAGAAATCAGCGTTTGGAAAAGGGAAATCAAGAAGAAGATACAGAACTTCAGTTTAAAGGACTTAGATTAGATATAGATAGTCATAAGGTGCTTTACAAGGACAAAGTGTTTGAATTAACGCTTAAAGAGTTCGAGATTCTAAAGCTACTTATGCAAAATAAGGGGCGTGTTATGACGCGTGAAGTACTTCTAGACCGTATTTGGGGATATGAATACTATGGTGAGACAAGAACTGTGGATGTACATATTCGTTATTTGCGCTCTAAGCTAACGCAATATGGGTTAGAAGAGTGCATTGAGACAGTACGGGGTGTAGGATACCGATTTGCAAAGGAGTAGGGCATGAAGAAAAAAATTATTTTGCCTGTTATAGTGGTCATATGGGTATTAGCACTTATTTATATGAGCAGTTGTTATTTGGGCTACGAAGAATTAAGCTTGAGAGGATTGTTAAATACAGATACAGCTATAAGAATGGGCACCCAAATGATTTACAAAACGACGGGGATAACTATAATGGCTTCGATCATTATATACTGGATACTTAGAAAATTTATTCAGGACATCATTGTTCCAATGCAGAATATGACAGATGAAGCCAGTGCATTTGCTAAAGGAGAGTATGTCCATCAAGTAAAAAATTATAGTATGCCAGAAGTGCAGCAACTTGCAAGTGCTTTAGATGATATGGGAGAGCGTCTTCACAGAGCGATTAGAAAACTTCAATATCAAAAGACAAAGGCAGAGTCTATTGTAAGCAACTTAAATGAGGCGATTATCATTTTAGATGAAGAAGGCTATATTACAGAAGGTAATAAGCAGGTCAAATCTTTGATAGGTGGAGAGGCTATAAGAAATCAATCGGTGTTAACTTTGATGCGTGATCCAAAGGTTGTACCAGTGATTGAAAAAGCTATTCGAGGCGAGGGCTATGATTCTTGTGAGTTCTTAAAAAATGAGCAGATTTTGCATTTTAGAATAGGACCTATTAGTAAAGATGATAAAAATTATGGATTTATTATTTCTATTCGTGATATTACTCAGACAAGGCAGTTAGAGGCCATGCGTTATCAGTTTGTAAGTAATGTGTCTCATGAGTTGAAAACCCCTCTTACAAGTATACAAGGCTTTGCTGAAACGTTAAAAGGAGGGGCTATCGAGAATAAAGAAGTAGCTTTAAGATTTATTGATATTATTGATATTGAAGCGAAACGCTTATACCGTTTGATACAAGATATTTTATGTTTATCTGAAATTGAAAATATGGAGAACAATCAAGGTGGCATGGTTCACTTTACACCGCTTATAGAAGAAGTTTGTTCTATGTTAGGACAAGATGCTAGAGAAAAACAGGTTGTATTAAACTTTGAAGAGAAGGATGTACTTATACTTGAGCATGCAAGTACAGACTATATTAAACAAGTGATTATGAATATGGTAAGTAATGCAATTAAGTATACAGATAAAGGGCAAGTATCGATTTCTACTTATGTAGAAGAGGGGAAAAAAGTATTTTGTATAGAAGATACGGGTATTGGTATTCCACAAGATAGTTTACCACATATCTTTGAAAGATTTTATCGTGTAGATAAGAGTAGGTCAAGGAAGAGTGGTGGGACAGGTCTTGGTCTTTCTATTGTTAAGCATATTGTAGAGCTCTATAAAGGAACTATAGAAATTAAGAGTATGGAAAATGAGGGAAGTACCTTTAAAGTTATATTTCCTGAGTCCAATAAATAATATTTAGGCAAGTAAAT
>NZ_JAVVQU010000053.1:0-16927 GCF_036655075.1 Niameybacter sp.
AGCATAGAGGGGTTTAGGTATCTCAACAGCATAAAGATATAGAACTAAATACTTTGAATAACTGATAGAGGGCATTTAAAATGCTCTCTATTTTTATACTATAAAATCAAGATTATGATATAATTAAGGTAAAAATGACGATACTTTGACTAGAATGAAAGACACAGGAGAAAATATAAATTAATCTTTTGATGTACATGATTGAAATCTGGCGTGAGATGTTAAATATAATGGCAAGGATAGGTGGAATGTGCCGATTACTTTTAAAGAGAAGATTACCAAGTATGAACTATTTGGTGAGAAGCTATTAGATTTTGAGTATGTACTTATAGACCATTGCAAATATGGAAGATATGGAGAAGTCATAAGCGGTCGAGTAGCGTATTATAGTAAAGATATATTTGATAATCAAGTGAAAAATATGCAAATTGATACAGATTACTGTACACTTGCTTTAACTGACAATGGTAAGGGGCTGAATCTACTGATATGAATGTTTGTTATTGGACGTAAAAACTGGTTGTTTTCAAACACACAGAATGGAGCCACTTCATCTTCTATTATCTACAGCATCATTCAGACTGCTATAGCCAATGAACTTAAGCCTATGCATTATTTAGAGCACGTCTTTAAACAGATTCAGCTAAACAAAGATTTACAAATATCTGATATACTGCCATGGTCGGCAAGTATTCCTGAAACGTGTAAAAAAATCAATACGCCACAAAGCTAGTACTATTATACTAACAGAGGTGTATTTTTTATAGGCGCTCCTGAGTTGACGCTTACGGATAAAAAAATTTAGATAAGACTTTAAAGTAAGAGAAAGATGGTGTATTTTGAGTAGATTACTAATCATTGAAGATGATCAAGCGTTGTCTAATGGGATTACCTTAGCGTTACAAAATACTAATATAAAAATTGCACAGTGTTATGATATAAGGACAGCACAAGCAAAATTATTAGAAGAACAATATGATTTGATTATTCTTGATGTGAATCTTCCTGATGGCAATGGCCTTGATTTGTTAAAGGAGATTAAAGATAAAACGGATATAGCCGTAATTATATTGACTGCAAATGATATGGAAACAGACATTGTGGCAGGACTTGAAATGGGGGCAGATGATTATATGACCAAACCCTTTAGCCTGGCAGTGCTTCGTGCCCGTGTCAATACACAACTTAGAAGAAACAATACTGTCAAACCCTATTATTTTAGGCAAGATGGGTTGAACTTTGATTTTGAGCAAATGGAATATCTTAAAAATAAAAAGGTTATTGAGTTAAGCAAGACAGAGCAGAAGCTTCTAAAAATACTTGTTGAAAATAAGGGAATCACCTTACCACGTAGTGTTTTGGTTGATAGAATATGGACAAGTGGTGCAGAATATGTAGATGAGAATGCATTATCTGTTACGATTAAAAGATTGCGTGATAAGTTGGAAGATATACCTTCTACGCCACGCTATATCAAGACAGTATATGGCATAGGTTACACGTGGGTGGGATAGATATGGGATTATTTAAAGCAAACAAGACTATGAAACGGTTAAACCAAATGATAGATAATGCTATAGAAGGTAGGCCTATAGAAAATGGCTTTGATGAGACAAAAATGTCAGCTCTTGAAACCAAGCTTTCGCATTATCTTGCTGCCAACAGTGCAACTAAAAAGCAACTAGAGGAGGAGCGGTCTAAAATTAATGAATTAATTTCTGATATCTCCCATCAAACAAAGACACCGATTGCTAATATTTTGTTATATACTCAGTTACTTTCAGAAAGTGAATTATCACAGCAAGATCAACTCTGTATTCAGGCACTCATGACACAGGCAGAAAAATTAAATTTTTTAGTAGCATCACTTGTGAAAACATCTAGACTAGAGTCGGGCATTATTACGGTGACACCTATAAAGTCTAGTATAAGCGCGCTTGTGAAGCATGCAATATCACAAGTAGAGGCAAAGGCAAAAGCTAAAAATATTAAGCTTTTGGTAAAAGAAACAGATAGTCAAGCTTTCTTTGACATGAAGTGGACGGCAGAAGCAGTGTATAATCTTATAGATAATGCTGTTAAATATACCCCAGAAGGGGGATGTATTGAGGTCGAGGTTATAGTGTATCAACTTTTTTGTCGTATTGATATAAAGGATACAGGAATAGGGATAAGTGAAGAAGAAATGCCAAAAATCTTCGCAAGGTTTTACAGGTCACAAGAAGTAAGTCATGAGGAAGGTGTTGGTATAGGTCTCTATCTTGCAAGAGAAATTATTTCAAAGCAAGGTGGCTATATCAAGGTTCAGTCCAAACTAGGGGAAGGTTCAATTTTTTCTATATTTTTATCAAGGGAGAGATGAAATCTTTCAAGAGTGTAAGATTTGATTGGCTTGTGGAAAGATTATGGAAAGATTTATTAGATATAATCTGTATTTGTAGACATACAATACAGATTTTTTTTGGAGGTAATGCAAATGATTATTCTTGAAACAAAAAAATTAGAGAAAATATATGGTAGTGGCGAAGCATCAGTGCATGCATTAGATGGTGTAGATATACAAGTAGAAAAAGGTGAGTTTGTAGCTATTGTAGGGACTTCAGGGAGTGGTAAATCTACATTGCTACATATGCTTGGAGGACTAGATAGACCTACAAGGGGAGAGGTTATTGTAGATGGGAGAGCAATTTTTGAGTTGAAAGATGAAGCACTTACAATCTTTAGACGACGTAAAATTGGTTTTGTTTTTCAAAACTATAATCTCGTACAAACATTAAATATTTATGAGAATATTATTTTGCCTATAGGCCTGGATGGAAATACCCCAGAGAAAGCTTATGTGGACAATATTATTCAAACACTAGGAATAAAAGAAAAACTTCAAAACATGCCCAATCAGTTATCAGGTGGGCAGCAGCAGCGTGTGGCAATCGCAAGAGCATTGGCATCAAAACCAGCTATTATCCTTGCAGATGAGCCAACGGGAAACTTAGACAGTAAAACAAGCCAAGATGTCTTAAGTCTTCTAAAGATCACAAGTCAGAAGTTTAACCAAACGATAGTGATGATTACTCATAATGAAGAAATTGCTCAACTCGCAGACCGAATTATCCATATTGAGGATGGGAAGATTGCAGGTGGTGATGGCAATGCTTAAGGTTAACAATAAGAAGACTATTAATAACTTGGTTAAAAGTAGTCTAAAAACCTATAAGATGCGCAGTGTGTTTACCCTTATTACCATTGTTTTATCCGTTAGTTTGATTGCAGGGCTTACCTTTATGTCTTCGGCAATCCAACAAAGTAAGCTGAAGGAACTGGCAATAAGGCAACATGTTATTTATCATGAAGTCAATCAAGAGCAGATGATGAATCTAGAGCATGAACCACAGATTGCCTATAGCAAAGTGATTAAAAAGGGACAGAGTTTTGAAAAAGATGATTATATTCTTATTCCGTCTTATATCGAGCAAAATAACGCACCTATGATTGCACTTGATATTCTAGAGGGGTACTATCCACAGCAAGCAAACGAAGTTTTAGTTTACGACCAAATGCTCATAAAAATGGGATTAGAACCGAGAGCTGGAGAAAGTCTTTCTATTACTTATCTTGATGGTACAGTAGAGGAGTATGTGGTATCAGGATTATTGGAAGCAGAAGCTACCAATGTGTTTTCTCTATATTTTTCTAAAGAGTACGCGATGAATGGAAGCCAGCTTAAGCATATTCCGTTTGACCTTACAGCTCAAATTGTTGACGCACAAAACATGGAGAAGGAGGCATTTTTATCAGTCATCAGAAATATAGGTGCTGAATATGGTATAGAACGTAAAAATATTAATGAAAATGATGCCTTTGTGAGAATGCTTGCTTATAGTTTTACAGAAGGGGCTAGTATTGTCTTAGCGACAGTTGTTATTTTGATGGTCAGTGTATTGGTTATTTATAGTATTTTTTACATCTCTATTTCTGAAAGAACGAGGCAGATTGGTCAACTTAGAACTATAGGCATGACTAAAAAGCAAATCAAGAAAATGGTAAGAAAAGAAGGGAGTATATTATCTCTTATAGGAAGTACTATAGGTATAGCCATTGGTGCACTTTTTGCATTTAGTATCAAGCCAGAAGGCTTTGCATGGAGTAATTTTATAAGTTACACCCTATTTATCCTCATTGCAAACTACATAACAGTACAAATATCTATTGCTAAGTCTGCAAAGCTTGCAGCAAGTATTTCACCTATTGAAGCCACCCGAATAAGTGGCTATGAGGTACAAGTAGAGGCTAAGAAGACCAAATGTATACAACGCAAATTATCGCCTCTTTCTCTAAGTATGATTGCCGCAAGGGGGAATCGTAAAAAGTCAATGATGACGATGATCTCGCTAGGTTTGGCAGGAATAGTCTTTATGTGTGCCGGTAGTTTTATAAGTGCCATTGATGAAGAAAAATTTTCCCGTCAAGGATGGTTTGGTCTTGGAGAATATATTATTCAAATTGCTTCGAATGCAGCAAAGGTCAATACACATGGAGAGATGGGGGTTAAAGTCAATAATCCATTGAATAATTCGCTAGTGTCAACGATTCAAGCCATAGAGGGAGTAGAAGAAGTTATAGAAATGCAGACTTTATCTGTAAGCTATAGCTATGGTGAGTATATGGAGAAAGATGTAGTAGCGCCTTTTTCTGAGAGTGATGTACCCTTACTGAGTGCCTACTTACAAACAGGCAGTGTAGACTATGAGCGTATGGTTCAAAATAAAGAATTGATTATTGTTCATAATGAAATGGTAAAAGAAATTTTTGGCTGGGAGTTTAAACTAGGGGATACGGTGACATTACAGTGGTTTGATGGAGAGAAAGAGAGAGCGGATACCTTTACAATTGGAGCTATATTAGAACCAACGAATAAGTTATATCACAACCCAGAGATGTTTAAGCTAGCGTATAATGCAGGGTGGTTTATGATTCCCCAAGATTTATTGCAGCAAATGATGATGCCAGAGTTTAATTTGAATACGAGAATGATTATTTCTTGTGAGGATGGCTGGGATGTTGAAGACAGTATTGAACTTAAAATAGTAGAGTTGACGAAGGATAATCCACTTCTTACCCTATCCACGCTTAAAAATACTATGGAGCATCATAAACAACAATTCAACATGACGTATACCACTTTTATGGGTGCTGCTCTATTTGTTATAGCCTTTAGTATCATCAACCTTCTTAATACGCTAATATCTAACACAATGGCAAGGAAAAGAGAGTTTGCCTGTATTGGGGCATTGGGTGCAACAAATAAGCAAATAAAAACCATGATTTGGGGTGAGGCGCTGTATTTTGCACTCATCAATATTGGAGTAACGTTGACTTTAGGAACAATGAGCGGCTATGGGGTAGTTAAGTTTGCAAACTGGAATGGTATAACCTATTTGGATTATCAATTTCCATGGCATTATCTTATAGGATACAGTTTATTTGTATTAGTTGTTACAATAGTACTTTCTAGCAGTATAGCAAAAATTATGGGTAAGAAATCCTTAGTTGAGAGACTTAGAGAAGCAGACTAAAATAAAATTCATACTAAAATAAAATGCGTATTAAAAATATTTAAATGGATATAAATAGTTTTTAGTAGGAATACAATAGAGATCAGCTTAGAAAAATAGTATCTTTTAGAGTAGTAATGAAGAATCATACCCTAAGTAAGTGCTAGAATTATAGAGAAAATAAACATGCAATAAAAGACGCGCCTTCTTGTTAGAAGATGCGTCTTTTATTCATTTCAAAGATTAACTTAAAAGTGTGGCTCAATAGCCTGTTTCCAGATAAGGAACGAATACTAGGAGAAAGTAAACATTAAGCTTGGCTAGCATAGATTTCTTGTTCAACTTGGATGAAGACATCAGCAATGACGCCGTAAGCTTGTCCCCAAGCGTCGATGACTTCATCAGTAGCAGCATCTCCAAGTACATCTTTGATAGCGAGAAGAAGATTTTCTCCTACTATTGGATAATGTTCAGGCAGAATACCAAGTTCTACGTGACGTTTACCGATCTTCTTAACGGCTGGAAGAAGCATGCCTAAGTTATCGATATTTTGAGCGGCAGCGAGTACAGTCATAGCAAGAGCAGTTGGTTGCTCTCCAGAAGCTTGTTTGTCCATATTGAAGAAACCTTGAACTTCAGGGTTGTTGGCAAACATAATTTTGTAGAAGTGTGTTGTAATTTCTACACCATGTGCTTTAAGTGCAGGAACAGTGCTTTTTATAATTTCAATTGTTTTTTGATCTAACATGATAAGTCCTCCAAGGGTTGTTTAATTGTTTTAATTTTAAATAAAAAATAATAATAAAGATAAAGATAAGTGCCTATAATAAATAGTTTTAGGATTCCATCTAATATAAATAAAGGAAATAATAACATAGTTGATGCAAAGCTTAGAAGAAAAACTTTTTTACCTATTGAGAGTCGATGGTTCTCCATAAAGTCTTTGGCATGTTTTTTATATAAGTTGGTTGATACAAGCCACATATGAAAGTATTTGGAGCTTCGACTGTACAAGTAGCAACTCAGCATAATGAGTGGGGTTGTTGGAAGAATAGGTAAAAAAACGCCTAAAATGCCAAGAACTAGAGATAAGCTACCTAGTAAAATATAAATAGATTTCTTGATACAATGCATGTTTTACTCCTTATATTAAATGTGTATTTAAAATGTACATTTAATATAACATGAACAAAATAAAAGTGCAAGTAAAATGAACATTTATTTTGTGTAAACCTTTAACAATGCCTTAAGACCTGTTAAAATAAGCTAATAGAACAAATAGAATCATGAAAACAAAAATAGGATAAAAAGTAAAAAGTAAAGAGGAATGAACAATGCAATTATCAAAATTTACAGACTACACATTTCGTGTGCTTATCTATATGGCAACATACCAAGACGAGCTTTATACAGTTGAAAAATTGGCAACTAAACTAGAGGTATCTGAGCATCACCTCAAGAAAGTCATTCATAAGTTAGCCAAAACGGATTATCTTGTTTCTATTAAAGGTAGGACTGGTGGTCTAAAACTAGGCCTTCGACCAGAAGAGATTAACCTGGGAGAAGTACTTCGCATTACAGAAGATAATCTTTGTATAGTTGAGTGTATTAAAAATGAGATGAATTGTAATTTTATGACGAAGGAATGCAGATTAAAAGGAATTATCCAAGAATCACTGGAGCAATTCATAGAAGTATTTAGTAGGTACACATTACAAGATATTTTATAAATTAGGACTCAAAGACAAGAAAATAGACCACTTAAAAGAAGATTGCAGATAGGATCTATCTACTTTTAAGAAGGACTAAGAAATTCTTTGTAATAGAAGAATTTCTTAGTCCTGTTGCATTCTAGAGGGAAATATTTAAGCCTCTGTAGAAGGTTCTTCCCCGCGGATTTCAGCTGCTGTACGAATTTTATAGTTTTTAAATATTTTATAGCCGAGTAAACCACTAAATATACTAACAATAATACAACCTGTAGCAGCAATGAGAACTTGCATAGGTGGGTTGTAGGCGAACATTACAGCAAAACCAGCAATAGGTGTTGCTGTACCAGGGGTCATATTGGTAAGACCCATAACAGCGACAATAACACCACTTAGTGCACCACCAATAAAGTTGGTAACATATACAGGAATAGGATTAGCACTAATTAAATCGGCTTGTGTTAAAGGTTCAATTGCTACTGAAATAGTATCTTTTTTGCTTCCAAATTTCATCTTTTTGAAGAATACAAAGTTCATAAAAGATGAACCAAATACTGCTAGGGCACCGATAGCCATAGGAACACCTGTAAGACCAAGCATAGCTGTTAAGGCCATAGAACTTAGCGGCGCAGTGGCTACAACAGTCATAATACCACCTAAGATAATGCCCATAAGAATAGGACTAGAATTAGTAGATGAGAGAAGTACTTGCCCAATGTTTAATAAGGTTGCATCTACAAGAGGTGTCATAAGGGATGCAATTAAACGAGTAAGAGGAGCAGCAATAAGAATAATCACAATAAGGTCTAGACCAGCAGGGATTTTTTTCTCAAGGAATTTAATAACATAAGAGATTAAGTATCCGGCAATAAAACCAGGTAATATACCAAAGCCAGAACAAGTTAATCCAACGAGTACAGCATATACAGGAGAAACACCTAGAGCTAAAGGTACAAGTATAGCAGCAGCTACACCACCTAAGCTACCATTGGCAGCCCCTACACTTTGTAAGAAGTTAATATTTAATACTTCACCAAAGAAAGCGCTATGAAAAGCTTCAACCAAGAAACTGGCACAGGCAGCACTAGCCAGAGCACCCATTGCTTTCATACCATTTGGTGCTTTGTAGCTGAATAAGGTAAAGAGTCCGAGTACAAGAAGTAGAAGAAGAGTTCCTGTTAGAATTTGCATATTTAAGCCTCCACAGTGTTGTTAGTATTTCAAAATACTTTATTTTTTAGTTTGATGCCATAAGACTTCCTTTTATAATGTTTTTCGAAGAAAGATATTGTGACTTATTTATAAAATGATTATATAACTTGAAAGATGGTTTGTATAGTTTTTTGGGTAAATACTAAAATCTACCTTGTATAATTATGTAAATATTACAAAATAAAAAAAATAAAGATTAAATAAATGCATAATTTGAATAAAAACTAGATTTTTAGGCTTCTGCATACCAAGTAGCATAAATGAAGTAGGTGCAATTCTTGCATTGAATTATACACTAGACCATCCAACAAGAGTCAAGTCGTTCGTGCTGATAGGCGGGCAGTATGAAATGCCTAAGTTATTGCTTAAAGTTCAAAACGTTATTTTTAGAGTGCTACCAAAGGGTGTATTTCAAAAAATGGGGTTTAGCAAGAATGATTTTATTCAATTGACAAACTCTATGATGGACATAAATTTTAGCAAAGATTTAAAAAAGGTTGCTTGTGATACGCTAGTTATTTGTGGAGAAAAGGACAAAGCAAATAAAAAGGCAGCAATAAGTTTAGGAAAATGTATAGCACAAGCAGAGCTTCAAATGGTGAAGGATGCGGGACACGAAGTAAATGTGGAGGCACCTAAGCAACTGGCAGAAATACTTGAAATCTTTTATTTGAAATAGCTTATGTACAGTTTGATTTATCTTAAAAAGAATGTACAATATAAACAACTTGAATAATACTAGGAATAGAGGTACAAGAAGTATCCCATTTCGCAGTATTGTAGTAAACAGGGTTTAACAGAGTTAGATACAGGAGGTAAGGAAGCGCTAATGAATGGTCAAATCATTGATAAGATTCAAGAAGAAATAGAGAAAAAATACCATGGCAAGGTCCTACATATATTAAATGGGAGTTGCATGTTAGAGGAATTTAAAGCAAGCGGAAACATCAAAGAACATTGGACATACATTCCTTTCAACGAGGCTATGTGTTGGGGAGAGGCAGATGAGGTTATATTTGGAGAAGAATTTATTAAGAAAAGAGCTAGGTCTTTAAAGTCAACGGAACAAGAGTATAGCCAGATCGTTCTTGAGCCACTTAAACCATTAGCTGAAGAAACTTTTGATCTTATTGTTATGTGGTTTGGCGAGGATATGTTTTGTCAAATCAATGTGGTAACCCTAATGGGATTTTTAGAGCAAATAAATTATACAGGAGATTTGTTGCTTCATAGGGTCTGTGAAGGGGTAGATGAAAGATTGCCAGAGGTTTATGAAGTGGAGCTAGGGGGCAGCTTAGTAAAGTACCAAGATATTATATGTAAGCATCAAATGCCATCACAAGAACTTTTGCCTGTAACGTATGAAATGGTTAAACTTTATTTGAATTATAGAGACAAGAACAGTGAAATTAGTCAGTATATCATTAACAATAGTGAGAAGGGAAGGCGAGAGCTTGTGAAGACGCTTTTAAATACGTTTTCACAGTATGGGCTAGGCGACTTACAATACGAAATGATAATAGAAGAGCTATTAGCAAATGCATATTAATTTTTAAGGTATTTAAGAAGGAAAGGTAGACAACAATTGTCTAGGAACATTAATGATAAGAAAAATTGTAAAAGATAATGAAAGATTAATGAAAAAAGCAGTAGAGGCAACTAAAGAGGATTTATATGTTATTGAAGATATGGTGGATACAGCGAAGGCAAATGAGGAGATTTGTGTTGGCTTAGCTGCTAATCAGATTGGTGAGACTGCTCGTATTATTGTAGTTAAAATGGGAGAGTATTTTATTCCATTGGTGAATCCTAAGATTGTTAAACATAGTCAAGCAACCTATGAGGTGGAAGAAGCCTGTCTGTCTCATGAGGGGACAAGAAAAACAACAAGGTATGCTTCTATTGAGGTAGAGTACCGTGACAAAAACTTTAGAAAGAAAAAGCAGAATTTCACTGGATTTGTTGCACAAGTCATTCAACATGAAATGGATCACTGTGAAGGCATTTTAATTTAGACTAGAAGCAGCATAGGAGGTGCTATATGCCCAAAATAACAATCAATCAAATGAGCTACTATTATGCAGATTTCTATAATCCAGTTTATGAAAATGTCACACTCACTCTTAGAACAGAGTGGAAGATTGGACTGATTGGAAGAAATGGGCGTGGTAAGACCACGTTGTTAAAGCTCCTACAAGGGGAGCTTGAGCCTACGGCAGGTAAGATAAGTGCGCCAATAGATATGGAATACTTTCCATATACAAGTGACTGTACTTACTCGCGTACAATGGATAGAATTAAAGAGCATGTGGGGCATCTTAAATCAATAGAAGATACTATGGAGAAGATTATCCTAGAAAATGATGAAGTACGTTTTGATGAATATGCCCAGCTGCAGGATCAGTATCTTGAATTAGAAGGATATGAGATGGAAAGTAAGATTTTAAAAGAAATGGATGAAATGGGACTAGACTCAGCATTGCTAGAAAGGGATTTTGAGACACTTTCAGGTGGAGAGAAAACTAGAATTATGCTACTTACCCTCTTTTTGAGAAAGAAGCAGTTTCTTTTATTAGATGAACCTACTAATCATCTAGATGAAGCAGGGAAAGATGCAGTGGCGCAATATCTTCAAAAGAAAAAGGGCTTTATTATTGTCTCTCATGATCGTGAATTTTTAGACCATGTTATAGACCATGTGCTAGCTATTAATAAAAAAGATATTACTATAGAATATGGGAACTACTCTAGTTGGAAAGATAATAAGGAGAAACAAGAGCAATATGAGTTTAGAACGAGAGAAAGACTAGAAGAGGAAATTGCACAGCTTGAGCGAAGTGCCAAGGTGAGTAGAACCTGGGCAGATTGGGGAAATACGCAAAAGTATCAATTTGCTTCTAATGGGAGAGCCAATGGTGTTCAAACTTACATGAAGCAAGCTAAGCGATCTGAAGCAAGAGCACAAGAAAACATTGAGCAGAAAAAAGCACTTCTTCAAAACTATGAAGAAGCAAAGGCACTGACTATTTATCAAGAGAAACCAGAGGAAGCAAGATGTCTAGTGAAGGTAGAAAATCTGAGTTTTAGGTATCCAGATGCTTGTAAGGATGTCATTCACAACTTGAATTTAGGGGTGCACACAGGCAATCGTATTTGGATTAGAGGAACAAATGGAGTAGGTAAGAGCACATTATTGCGTTTATTAAGTGGGGTAGTACCTAGTGACCAAGTTGCTTATGCATCAGACATCAAAATTGCAGTAGTCACCCAAGAGCCTTCATGGCAAAAAGGATATGTGACAGACTACTTTGAGGACTACCAAGGAAATATTTCTTATAAGAACTTCCTAGACCTTTGTGAGGTCTTTGAATTGCCAGAGAATTTCTTGGACAGACCACTTGAGACTTATAGTAGTGGTGAACTCAAGAAAGTCAATATTGCAAGAGCACTTTCAGAAGAAAATCAACTTATTATTTTAGATGAACCCCTTAATTATATGGATACTTATTTCAGTGAGCAACTAGAAAAAGCAATCCTTGAATATCAGCCAACGCTTGTTTTTGTGGAACATGATAGATGGTTTGGAAAGAAAATTGGAACGCAAATCATCAATTTATAGAAGGATAATATATGAGGAGCGGCCTTAAGACTATCTTGAGGCTGCTTCTTATTATATAAAAAAGTTATAATCATATCATTTTAAATAAGTATTATTTCTAATCATATTTTCTGGACTATAATGTATTATGTTAAGTCACAAAGAAAATGAACTTAGGAGATAATGAATGAGTACAACAATGAGTGAACGTGAAAAGCGTACCCAAATGATGGAGTTTGGAGAAGTTTAAAAGACGCTAATTATTTTAGGAATACCTTCTGTTATTGCGATGCTGATATCAGCTATATATAACTTTGTAGATACAATGTTTATTGGAATGCTCAATGATAACCTAGCAATGAGTGCAGTATCTATTGCATCTCCGTTATTTATGATTATTACTGCTGTTGGATAAATGATAGGAATAGGGGGAGCGTCTTATGCTTCTAGAATGTTAGGAATAGAAGTATGCTTGAAAAGATACAATAGATTAGGTATAATGAAGACAAATATAACAGAGGAGTTGATAAAGTGAAGAACTTTACTTGCTAATTTTTATAGAGGCAACGACAAATAAACAAAATGATTTTTTATCCTATCTTGAGATAGGTTTGTTTGTGTTGCCTTAGCAAGGAAGTTATTTCACTTTAATCAACTTATTTTAGAAAATTGATTCTATAAATGTAGCCACTCATAGTGAGGGAACTACCTATTTTTGTGCATCAATCTAAAAAAGTCTTAAGGAATAACTTCCTTAGGACTTTTTTTACTTAAGGAGAGATGCATATGTCTATTATTAATGTCAACCAGTTAACGTTTAGCTATGATTCACATCATGAAAATATATTTGAGAATACTTCATTTACCATTGATACAGATTGGAAATTAGGGTTTATCGGTCGTAATGGGCGGGGTAAGACTACATTTTTGAACCTGCTTTTAGGTAAGTATGAATATAAGGGAAGTATCATAAGCTCTGTAACTTTTGACTATTTTCCTTTTCAACTAGAAGGAGAGAGCATAACCCTTGATGTGATTCGGAATGTGATTGCACCGTATAGTGAGTGGGAAAATGAAATGAAACATTGTATAGAAGTAGGTACTGAAGAAAGTTTGGAGCGTTATGGTGCACTTTTAGACTTATATTTACAATACGATGGCTATATTATTAATGATTTGATTGAAAAAGAGATTGGCAAATTAAATGTAGCCCAAGATGTACTAGTAAGACCTTTTACTACATTAAGCAATGGTGAACGTACAAAAATTATGTTAGCAGCCTTGTTCTTAAAGAAGAACAACTTTCTACTTATTGATGAACCGACCAATCATTTGGATATTGAAGGAAGGCAAGTCGTAGCAGACTATTTAAAAACTAAAAATGGATTTATACTTGTGTCCCACGATAGAATCTTTTTAGGCCAAATCATTGACCATGTACTTTCTATTAATAGAAATAATATAGAAGTTGTAAAAGGAAATTATGAGACATGGAAATTTAATAGAGATAGGCAAGACCAATATGAGTTAGGTGAAAATGAAAAGCTTCAAAAAGAAATTGGTAGGTTAGAAACAGCAAGTAGAAAAACCAAGGGCTGGAGTACAGAGATAGAAAAATCTAAGATGGGAAGCCATGCTGGAGACAGAGGGTATATTGGACATAAGTCAGCCAAAATGATGAAACGTGCTAAGGTAATAGAAAAAAGACAAGACCGATTGATTGATGAAAAGCAACATCTACTTAAAAATGTAGAGCAAGTAGATAGTCTGAAACTACACGCAGTGGACTATGTGAAAAATGTACTGATTGATATAAGAGATTTAAGTATTCAGTATGGAGAGAAACAAGTTTGTCAAAATGTCAGCTTTAGAGTGGAGAATGGGCAACGTGTAGCACTTCGAGGCAGTAATGGATGTGGTAAGTCTAGTATTATTAAGCTATTAATGGGTATTGAAATGAGCTATACAGGAAAAGTCATTAAGGGAAGTGAACTAAAAGTTTCGTATGTGCCTCAAGATACAAGCTTTCTAAAGGGAGATATGAAAACCTTTGTAAGAGACCAAGGGATTGATGAAAGTCTATTTAAGGCAACCCTTAGAAAGCTTGACTTTACAAGAAATGCTTTTGACAAAGACTTGTCGGAGTTAAGTGGGGGGCAAAAGAAGAAAGTCTTAATAGCAAAAAGCTTATCTGAAGAGGCCCACATCTATATATGGGATGAACCCCTTAACTTTATTGATATTTTATCTAGAAATCAGATTGAAGAACTTATTTTAAAATATGAACCCACTATGATTTTTGTAGAGCATGACCGACTATTTAATGAGCGTATTGCTACAGAGGTTATAGAATTATAAGGATGATTAAATAATAATTATTATTTTTTAACTTAAATATGATATAGTATAGGTTGAAGTTAGTGTATTGAAAGGATAAACAATAAATATGAATAAGTTAATGAAAGTAATCAGTTTAGCAGCTACTATCGTTGTGGCGGGCATGTCATTTGTAGGATGTAGCAAAGGTTCAGAGTCTATTACCTTCTTCAATTACGGAGAAAACATAGATCGTGAAACATTGGACCAATTTGAAAAAGAATATGGAATCAAAGTTAAGATAGGAACATTTGATGATATGGACACGATGTATTTGAAAATGTCAGATAGTAGTGTGAAATATGATGTGATCTTAGTTTCAGATGCATTGATGCCAAAGATGATTAATGAAGGGCTTTTGCAAGAACTGAACAAGTCCAATATACCTAATATTGCTCAGATGGATGAGGAGTATTTAAACTTAGAGATGGACCCTGAAAACAAATATTCTGTACCTTATATGTTTGGAACAATAGGGATTATTTATGATAAGAATGTGGTAACAGAAGAAGTAGACAGTTGGGATATTATGTGGAATGAAAAGTACAAAGACAAAGTCTTCATGTTTGATACCTATAGAGATACAATGGGAGCAGCCTTGAAGAAACTAGGCTATTCTATAAACTCAGAAGATCCAAAAGAGCTTGAAGAAGCTCAAAAAATCTTAATTGAGCAAAGAAAATTGGTAGACCCTCAATATGGTGTGGATAATGGCACATCTATGATTGCAACAGGAGAGACTGCGCTTAATATGATTTGGTCTGGAGAAGGGCTTAATCTTCAAGATGAACACCCAAATCTAGTCTATACTATTCCTAAAGAAGGGGTAAACTTCTGGATGGATAGTCTGTGTATCCCTAAAAATGCAAAGAATGTAGAAGGTGCTGAGAAGTTTATTAACTTTGTGAGCGGCAAAGAAAGTGCATTAAGAATAGCAGATGAAATAGGTTACACAACACCAAACAAAGAAGCACGATTAGAACAACCAGAGCATGTGAGGAATAATCCTAATGCTTATATGCCAAAAGAGGTTATGGCATTAAGTGAATTATATAGACCACTATCACTAGATGTGAAACGTATGTATGACCGTCTATGGACAGAAGTTAAAGTAAGTCACTAACCTGATAAAGAGAGTTGCTAGCCTAGAACATACCCCTGCAAAGGGTGTTCTAGGCTTTTTATTTTGCTGAAAGTAAAGTAAGGCGCTAGGGGAACAAGATAATGGACATACTATGCTATAATAAGAAAGACTTAAAGCATATATTTTGGAGGACTTATAAAATGGATAATAATGATATATTAATTAGATTAAGATACGCACTGGATATAAAAGATACAGATATGGTAGAAATATTCAAGCTCGGTGGCATTCAAGTGACAGGAGAACAAGTTAAAAAGCTTCTTCTGAAATCTAGAGATATGTACGATGTAGTTGTGCTGAATAAAAATGTAGAAGAGAATACACCCTGTGATAACTACACATTAGAGTCTTTTCTAAATGGACTGATTATCTTTAAAAGGGGCAAGCAAGAACCAAAACCAGGCCAATCTGAATCCCCTGCACACCTTATGACAAATGATAAAAGTGTCAACAACATCCTACTTAAAAAATTAAAGATAGCACTCTCGCTTACAAGTGAAGAGATGTTAGAAATCTTAGCAGAAGCAGGTGTTGTTATTTCAAAAAGTGAATTAAGTGCTGTATTTAGAAAAGAAGGGCATAAAAATTACAAGCCATGTGGGGACAGATATGCAAGAAACTTCTTAAAAGGGTTAGCGATCAGAAATAGAGGACTTAACAAAATAGAAGAGTAAGTAAAAATTAACTGCTCCAAGGGAGTCTGTAGTATTTACTGACCAATAACCATAGAGAGCTTAGGCTCTCTATTTTTGTAGGGTTAATAAAAGATTATGCTATAATCAATGTACATATTAGAAGGCTTAGAGAAAAGATAGAAGAAGACCCTTCAAATCCTATTTATATTAAGACTCTATGGGGGATAGGTTATAAAATGGAGGGTTTTTAAATGGAAATTATCTTAATAAGTATAATAGGAATTCTGGGGATAGTACTGTGGGTACAGCACCATCAAAAAGTGGAAATGACTAAGAATATCAAATATATTGCACAAAAGTTAGAAGAGATTATGGCAAATGATTCGTTAGAAAGAATCAAAGTATTGACAGAAAGTACTGAGATTAAAGGTTTAGTAAGCGTCATTAATGAGGGCTTAGACTATAATCATAAAAACAAGATGAAATACAATAGAACAAAGCAATCTATGAAAAAGATGCTTTCTAACATTTCTCATGACTTGAAAACACCTTTAACTGTTATTTTAGGCTATACAGAAATGCTACAGGCAACAACGAAGGAAAAGGATAGGGTAGATAAAATTTATTTTAAAGCAACAGAGGTTCTAGAGCTGATTAACAAATTCTTTGACTTGGCTAAGCTTGAAATTGAAGAGTATCGC
>NZ_JAVVQU010000054.1:0-16263 GCF_036655075.1 Niameybacter sp.
ATGCAACGCTACCTAGACTATACTTTGAATCTGTTTCCTACTATAATAAAGGTAAAAGAGAGGAGGTGCACTATGTTTGAAAAAGATTGGAAGACTTTAAACAAGGCGCAACAAAGCGTTGTACACAATATAAAAGATGCGCTCCTCGTTCTAGCGCCTGCAGGGACAGGGAAAACAAAAGTCATTGCTATGCGTACAGCCTATCTTTTACAGCAAGAGATTGCGCCTACATCCATTTTATGTTTGACCTTTACCAACAAAGCAGCTAAAGAGATGGAGCAGCGTATTGCTCTTTATGACAGGGCAATGAGTAGACAACTTACCATTAAGACCTTTCATTCCTTTTGTTACTATCTTATTAATCAAGAAAAGCAAAATGCAAGGCTCGCTTTTCCCTGCACGATTATTGATGAAAGTGATACCGAAGAGATTATCCGTCGTATTGTGTTTGCCTTAACAATGGAGGAATGGAAAAGGGTCAATACATTGACCACTTTTATTGAAAATGTCAAAAAACATAGGTTGGTTGTAGAACCAGAGCATCGACACGACGATACCTTTGTGGTTAAGGACTACTTACGTGTGCATAAGACAAAAGACCCTTTGATCAGTCAGTATGGGCTAAAGCTCCTTAAAAACTATGAGCGCTATTTGAGGGATAACAACTGTATAGACTTTACAGACTTGATTTTAGAGGCGACTTATTTGCTAGAAGACCCTGTAATTTGTGCAAAGTGGCAAAAGCGCTATCAGTACATTCAAGTAGATGAAATGCAAGATACGAGTATTAGGGAGTATCATATTATAAAAACGTTAGCCCAATATAACCATGTGGCGCTCTACGGGGATTTCAATCAAACCATTTATGAATGGCGTGGTTCCGCCCCTTATGAAATGATAGAAGACTATAAAACACTTTTTAGTCCTGTTGAGATTTCCCTTGAGACCAACTATCGAAGTACACAACTTCTTTTAAAAGCGGCCAATGGATTTATCCGCAATAGTAACTTATATCCTACTTTATCTATGCCTAGCGTAAAGGAAATTGGAGAACCTATAGAAGTTTTTTGTGGGCGAACGAAAACAAGGGAAATGGAACTGATTACCCAGTCTTTAGTTCAACACTACACAGGGGGGGACAAAGAAGTGGCTATTTTGACCCGTACCAATGGGCTGGCTAAAGATTTGTATCGTTATCTTGAGCAAAAAGGAATTCCATGCATTAAAGTCGAGGATATTCGCCTAATGCGTCGTCCAGAGGTTAAGGATTTACTATCTGTCTTTAACTATACGGTTAATCCAAGGAATAGCTATGCCCTTGAGAAAGTCATTAAGCACCCCGTGATACATATGGAAGAGTGGCTCATTAAGGCATTAAAGCAAACAAAGTCTGCATACATGTCTTTACATGATTGGTTTTTGGCTGAGAACAATGACCCTTACTATGCTCTAATCAAAGGATTTGAGCACAATCAAGTCATTGTACTGGACGTAGAAAGCACAGGACTTGATACAACAACAGATGATATTATTCAAATTGCTGCCATCTGTTACGGCAAAGAAGGGGTCAAAGCTCAACTAGATATTTTGGTAAAGCCTACTAAGTTGGTAGGGGATTCTTTCTTTGTCCATGGATTTAGTGATGAGCAGCTCGAAAGGGAAGGGATAGGCATTCATGAGGCACTCGAACAGCTTGCTGACTTTACACATGGGAAGGTGGTAGTGGGACATAATGTCAAATATGATCTATCCATTATAGAAAGTATGTGTTCCCGTTACCAACAACCTCCACTTGAACACTTGGAAGTTTATGACACTCTAGACCTAGCCCATAAGATGTATCCAAAGCTTTCTAATCACAAATTAGATACCCTTTCACACCTTATTCAAACAAAAGCTACACCTAACCATAATGCGTTACAAGATATACTAGCAACGAGTGAAGTGCTGACTCATTTTATTGAAAAGTTAGTGGGTACACAAACGCTACGCTATAGCCAAATCGAAGCTTATTATCCTTATGTAGCTATCTATAAGAAGCAGGTACAAGAGCTAGTTGAGGCCATTAGGCAACGATCTACCCATGAAGGGATTTCATATTTGATGAATAGCTGTGGCTATAAAGCACATTATAAAGGTGAAGAACTAAGCAATTTACGCGATTTTTATAAAATGGCAGAAGCACTTTATACAGCAACCTTTTCTTATGCGGATAACCGTATGCGACTCTTAGCCTTTTCAGCACTCCATGCTAGTGAGGTGGAACAAAGTGCCTTATTTAAAGGGAAAGTGCCTGTAATGACTATGCATCAAGCAAAAGGATTGGAGTTTGACTATGTGTATATGGCAGGATGTAATGAAGGGGTTTTTCCTTCATCTAGAAGTGTCCAAGAAGGCTATATAGAAGAGGAAAAGCGTCTTTTTTATGTAGGGATGACCAGGGCACGTAAAAAGCTTTATTTAAGCTATAATAATAGTAAACCTATGAGTTTTCTCATTGAAGAGATCGAAGAAGACTTTAAAAAGTATAGGCAAGATACTTAATAATCTGTATAATAAAGAAGATGGCTAGCAAATAGCACCACGAGACCTAGGAGGACTATATGGAAAACAACCAAAATACAAATGACTTTACAACAGTACGTATGGATAAGCAAAAACGCATTGCACTTGTTGCCCATGATTATCGTAAAAAGGATATCATTGAATGGGTAAAAAACAATAAAGATAAACTTGTTAAACACTTTTTATGTGGAACAGGTACCACTGCTAAGCTTTTAGCAGATGCTACAGAACTTCCAATCACAGCTTTTAATAGTGGACCACTTGGTGGAGACCAACAAATTGGGTCACGTATTGTAGAAGGCAGTATCGACTTTATGATCTTCTTCTGGGATCCTCTTTCTTCACAACCACATGACCCAGATGTAAAGGCATTACTACGTATTGCAGCACTTTACGATATCCCTGTTGCAACGAACCAATCAACCGCAGATTTCTTACTCACTTCACCACTTATGGATCTAGAATATAATCGTAAAATTATAGATTATACTAAGCGTATTCATGGGCGTACAGAAGCATTTGTAAAAGACGAGCCAATGGCTTAAGTAAAATAATTTTTCGAAAAAATTTCAGCCGAAACAATGTAGATAAACCAAATGTTTCGGCTTTTTTGATACGCGTTTTTAGGAAATTTTGGGAATAAAAGGATTAGACAAACCGAGTTAAAAGTGATATATTTTTTAAGCAGTCATCGATACATAAGAATAAATATTAATTAAGAATTACATTAAATAAGATGCTAGAAATAAACTAGAGTTAATATTTTTACCTATAGATTATGAGGGATTGTGAGGGAGAAAGTTATGCAAGTTATTAAAAGAGATGGACAAGAAGTTCTATTTGATGAAATAAAGATTTACAATGCAATTATGAAAGCCATGAAATATGGAAGTGGTATTGTAGACGAGACCATAGCTCAAAAAATAGCCGATGAAATTGAAAACTTTTTTGCCAAATCACAAGTGAAACCAACCATTTTTCAAATTGAGACGTATGTTTATTTAAAGCTCATTGAAAATGGACATGAGTTAACGGCTAAGGCATATGAAAGTTTCCGTGCGATTCAATCTTTTAAAAGAGAGACGAATACAACAGATCAAAGCATTATGGGTCTTATTAACTTAACAAATGAAGAAGTTATGAATGAGAACTCCAATAAAAATGCTATGATGGCCTCTACACAACGTGACCTCATTGCTGGAGAAGTATCTAAAGATATTTCAAGAAGAAAAAAATTACCTGCGCGCATTGTACAAGCTCACGATGAAGGTGTCCTTCACTTCCATGATATGGATTACTTTATGCAATCTATTTTCAACTGTTGCTTAATTAACATTAAAGACATGCTTGATAATGGTACAGTCATCAACAAACGTATGATTGAAAGTCCAAAAAGCTTCCAAGTAGCTTGTACGGTTATGACACAAATTATTGCACAAGTAGCAAGTAGCCAATACGGTGGACAGTCTGTAGATGTACGCCACTTAGGTAAGTACTTAAGACGTAGTAAAGAAAAGTATTACAGACTATTAGAAGGCACACTTCCAGATTCCAAACAACTTGAAGATGCAGTGATGCGTTTAACAAGAAAGGAATTAGAGTCTGGCGTACAAACGATTCAATATCAAATTAATACACTTATGACTACAAATGGACAAAGTCCTTTTGTGACATTATTCTTAAATGTTGACGAAGAAGATCCTTATGTAGAAGAAGTGGCATTGATTGTAGAAGAAATCTTGAAACAACGTCTACAAGGCATTAAAAATGAAAAAGGTATTTATACCACACCTGCCTTCCCAAAATTAATTTATGTGCTTCATGAGCATAATGCATTAGAAGGTGGCAAATATGATTATGTAACTGAAACAGCGGTTAAATGTAGTGCAAAACGTCTGTATCCAGATTATATCTCATCAAAAGAGATGCGTAAAATCTATGAAGACAATGTATTTTCATGTATGGGATGCCGTAGCTTCCTTTCTCCGTGGAAAGATAGTACAGGCGAGTACAAATTTGAAGGTAGATTTAATCAAGGTGTTGTAAGCTTGAATTTACCACAGATTGGGATTGTTGCAGATAGTGATCTGGATAAGTTTTGGCAACTCCTTGAAAATCGCTTAGATTTATGTTTTGAGGCGCTTATGTGCCGACATAATGCCTTAAAAGGTACTTTGTCAGATGCATCTCCAATACACTGGCAACATGGTGCTATTGCGCGTCTTGAGCAAGGTGAAGCCATCGACCCACTCCTAATGGATGGATACTCTACAATCTCATTAGGCTATATTGGATTGTATGAACTGACTAAGCTCATGATGGGTGTGTCTCATATTGAACCACAAGGTGAAGCCTTTGCTTTAGAAGTGATGCATAAGCTCAATGAGACAACTAAACGATGGAAAGATGAAACAGGCTTAGGATTTGGCCTATATGGTAGTCCAGCAGAATCTTTATGTTATCGTTTTGCACGTATTGATAAAGCAAAATTTGGAGAGATTCAAGATATTACAGATAAAGGGTACTACACTAATAGTTATCACGTCGATGTAAGAGAGACAATTGATGCTTTTAGCAAGCTTAAGTTTGAAAGTCAGTTCCAACCTATCTCAAGTGGGGGATGTATTTCTTATATCGAGATTCCAAACATGAATCATAACTTAGAAGCTTTAAGACAAATGGTAACTTATATTTACCACAATATCCAATATGCAGAGTTTAACACTAAGTCAGACTGCTGCCACTTATGTGGATTTGAAGGTGAAATTACGATTAATGAGAGCTTAGAATGGGAGTGCCCAAGCTGCCATAACAAAGATCAAAATAAGATGAATGTTATTCGTAGAACATGTGGATATTTAGGCGATAATTACTGGAACAAAGGAAAGACTCAAGAAATTAAGAGTCGTGTCCTACATTTGTAAACGCCTATATTCAATAAACCAAAGTGAATAAAATGAAGGAACTGTTATATGCTACTTAGTATAACAGTCCTTTTTTAAATGAGGTGACATGATGCATTATGCACAGATGCGTAAATTTGATATAGCCAATGGTGTGGGTATTCGTACAACTCTTTTTGTATCAGGTTGTACCCATAACTGCCCAGGCTGCTTCAATCAAGACTATAAAGCCTTTGACTATGGTAAACAGTGGAACGATGAGGCTGAGACCACTTTCATGAGTTATGTCCAAGATGAAAATGTACACGGAGTGACCGTGCTTGGGGGCGAACCTATGGATCAAACTCAAGATGAGGACCTATACAACTTACTTAGACAGATTAAGACCAAGACACACCAGACTATTTGGATTTATTCAGGCTATACATTTGAAATGATTTTACAAGACCCAAAGAAGCATCGTCTCTTAGAATGGTGTGACGTACTTGTAGATGGGCTATTTATTGAAACACTAAAAGATATTAAATTAAAATTTAAGGGCAGTAGTAACCAAAATATTATAGATGTACCAGCTTCTTTAGCACAGGGAGAAAAGGTACTTATGGATATCGAATAACGCAATTACCTAAAAATATAGAACATACAATAAGAAAGAAAGTGAATCTGAAATCACAGGGACTGCTTAAAGAGGCTATAATGGACCTGACAAGAAACACTTACTGTGGAGGAAATACTATGAATAACCGCACAATTTATTTTGCAAAAGTCAAAGAAAATGCTATTATCCCAACAAAGCGAGAAGAAGATGGCGCCTTTGACCTCTATGCTTGTTTTGAAGAAGAATATAGAATCATTGCACCTCATGAAACACAGATGGTGCCAACAGGACTGGCATCAGCCTTTTCTTCAGATTATGTTGCTATTCTAAAAGAGCGTGGTTCAAATGGAAGTAAAGGGATTGGTCAACGTGCCGGTGTCATTGATTCAGGCTACAGAGGTGAATGGTTTGTGCCACTTACAAATCACAATACAGTACCTGTCGTGATTTTGAAAGAAAGCTACACAGGAGATAAAAGTGCCTTTGGTGAGGCAATTATTTATCCTTACGAAAAAGGGATGAGCCAATGTATTTTGGTAGAGGTACCAAAGCTTAAGACAGAAGAAATAAGTTACGAAGCACTTCTTAGATTTGAGTCTGAACGTGGAACAGGTATGTTAGGATCTTCTGGTAAATAAAAGAGTATCTTTACAATAAAGCACCCTAAGGAAAGTTATAAACCTTAGGGTGTTTTATTGTAAACAAGAAAAGGAGATTCATGATGATTAGTATGATTGTTGCAATGAGTGAAAATTATGTCATAGGAAAAGGAAATAAAATGCCTTGGTATATACCTGAAGACCTACAGTATTTTAAAAAGGTCACAAAAGGTCATACTGTTGTGATGGGGAGTAAAACGTTCGAAAGTATTGGACATCCACTTCCGGATAGAATCAATATTGTATTAACGCAAAATAGAAATTATCTGGCAGAGGGATGTAGCTTAGCACATAGCGTAGAAGAGGTTATAGAAAAGTATTATGGGGAGCAACAAGAGCTCTTTATTATAGGAGGAAGTACACTTTATCAAGTCTTTATGCCTTTTGTAACAAAGTTGTATATAACATGGATTGAAGGAAATATAGAGGGTGATGCATACTTTTCAAGATTTCCTTTAGCACACAAGCAGCAAACAGGATTTAAATGTATTAAGCAAATGCCTCAAAGTGAGCAGCATAGCTATAAGTACAGGTTTACTGAGTGGAAAAGAGAATCTTGGTAGTAAATCATAAGAGTACATATACTTTTTGAAAAATAAAATAAACTACAAAAAAGTTTATATAATATGATATAATTTTTATAATAGCAAAAATATAACCTGTAAATAGTGCTAGGGGGATAATAGGATGAATCTCTATAAAATTGTACTCGTTGATGATGAAGAAGAAATTAGAAAAGGTATTATTCGTAGAATCAAATGGGGAGAATTAGGATTTAGTGTTGTAGGAGAAGCAGAAAATGGGTTAGAGGCACTTGAGGTGATCGAAAAGACTTTGCCAGATTTGGTGGTGGCAGACATTAAAATGCCTTTTATGGATGGGATTCATTTAACAGCAGAGATTCGTGACCGCTTCCCAACGATAAAGGTTATTATACTCTCAGGATTTGATGATTTTGAATATGCCCAAGAAGCGCTTAAGCTAGGAGTGATTCGCTATATTTTAAAGCCTATTAATGCCATGGAAATCAATACTTTATTAAGGGAAGTCAAACTTTTATTAGATGAAGAAATTTTGTCTAAAAGTAACTTAAGCACTTTGAAAGTAGCCTACAAAAAGAGTTTGCCTTTATTAAGAGAACGCTTCCTAAATCAATGGATAGAAGGGCATACAGAGCGTAGGGTGATTGAAGAGAACTTACATGCACTAGACATTCAACTGGGAAATCACCCACTGGTGGTAGCAATTATGCGACCAGATGAAATTTATAAACAAGTCATCCAACAAGCATCTATTACCAATAAGAACCTCCTAAAGTTAGCGATTTTTAATATTGCAGAAGAAATTACACAAGTAGAAAAATTGGGGAGTTTGTTTGCAAGAAGAGAAGGCTTCATAATTGTTATAAGCCTACAAGAAGGGGAACACCCTAAATCAAGTAGCCATGTATTTAGAGGGCTTGAACAAATACGTAGTGCTGTAAAAAAATATTTAAATACGACGCTGACAATAGGGGTAGGAAGTCTTTGTAACGATTATACCCTATTGTATAAGAGTTACTTAGATGCCACTTCGGCATTAGACTATACCATTACAATTGGAAATGATAAGTTAATCTATTTAGATGACATAGAACCTACTAGGCACGTGGAGCCTTTTTTAGAGGAAGCAGATGAACATATGCTACTGACTATGATTAAGCTTGGACAAGAAGAAAAAATTGAAGAGATGATTTATGAGTTTCTTGGACAGATCAATGGAGAGTGTATGGCCTTACGAGAGTATCAGATTTATATTGTAGGGTTACTAGCAAGTATTTTGAAATTAGGGAGGAGTATGAAAGTAGATATGAGTGCGGTCTTACCGCAAGATACTAATTTATTAGAAGCTTTAAGTAGGCTGTCTACTCAAGAGGAAATACAGATGTGGCTGAGTGGGATTTGCCTAGGGGTGGCAAGAGACATTAATAACTCTAGAAAAGATAGTAAAAATGAACTCATTAAGAAAGCAGTGGAGTATATGCATCTCTATTATGAAGATGAAACATTGAATGCAGAAGCTATTTGCAATTTTTTGCATATTTCAACAACCTACTTCTCAGCTCTTTTCAAAAAGGAGATGCATATTACCTTTAGTAACTATTTAACACAAATTCGTATCGAAAAGGCCAAGCATTTACTCCAGACAACGGATAAAAAGGCTGCAGAAATTGGGTATGCTGTAGGCTATCCAGAAGGACATTACTTTAGCTATGTGTTTAAGAAAATTACAGGGTATGCCCCAACGGAGTATCGCAATGGAAAGGTTTAAGAGTATTAAAAGCCTAATGATTATTTGTTTTACATCAATTATTGTAGTTGTTTTACTCTTTACAGGAACGAGCCTTTATAAGAAATTTAATGATATGGCAACCCACTATGCCACACAGTCAGCTAAACAGTTGATGTCACAAGTGAAATACAGCTTAGATACTTATACAAGAAGTATGATTGATGTGTCTAACACGTTATACTACAAGATTATTAAGCACCAATCAGTTCAAGAAAATACTTTTACTAGCCAAATGTCACTGATTCAAACGACGAATAATCATATTGCTAACTTAGCTATTTTTAAAGAAAATGGGGAGCTTATTGCAGCTAATCGGTATATGCAAGTGAGAGAAGGGGTAGATGTCAGTCAACAAGAATGGTTTCAAAAAGCTATAGAAAAACCGGAAAATGTTCATTTTTCAAGTCCTCATCAACAAAAGATTTTCCAAGATAATACACCATACGTCATTACATTGAGTCGCGTTGTATCCTTGAATGAGGGTGGGAACATTATTCAAGGGGTCCTGGTGGTAGATATGTATTTAACAGGCATAGAAAATATAGGGACACCTATACAAGATAGTGATATAGGCAATATTTATATTGTGGCAACCGATGGACGATTGGTCTATGGAGACCCTGTGAGTTTTGAGAATATGCAAAATGCGGTAGGTCAGACACTAGATGCGGAGTCTACCTTATTTCAGAAGGAAAAGTTATTAGTCACTACACAGGTCGCGGGCTATACAGGATGGAAAGTGATAGGGGCATGGGACCTTAAGAAGTTGCTCGTAGATTATGATACGTTCCAAAACTTTTTAATTAGGGTGCTTGTGTTAGGGGTAGTCCTTTGTGTACTAGGGACATTGTTCATTTCTTCTCGATTATCTGCACCCCTTTATAAGTTGCAAAAGTCTATGAAACTTGTAGAAGAGGGAAACTTTAATATTAGATTGCCTGAAGAGGGAGAATATATTGTTTCCGAGCTTTCTAAGACTTTCAATAAGATGGTTGAACGTATCAAAGGGCTCAAGCATGAAATCGTAACAGAACAAGATGACAAGCGAAAAAAAGAAATGGAAGTGCTCCAATCTCAAATTAATCCTCATTTTTTATACAATACATTAGACTCCATTATTTGGCTTGTAGAAGATGAGCGTAATGAAGAGGCAACGATGATGATTACAGCCCTTTCTAGGTTCTTTCGCATTGGCATTAGTGGGGGTAAAACCATAATTACTGTCAGACAAGAATTAGAACATGCAAGAAATTACTTAGCTATTCAAAAAATCAGATACAAGAATAAGTTTGAATATACGCTAGAGGCAGAGAAAGGGACTTTAGAGTGTCAAACCCTCAAATTGGTTTTGCAACCTCTTATTGAAAATGCGCTGTATCATGGTATTCAATATATTCAACATCAAGGCCAAATTCATATTCAAGTGTGGCAAGAAGAAGGACTATTGATGTATCGTGTACAAGATAATGGCGTGGGGATGGAGAGAAATAGGTGTGCTTCTTTGTTAGAAGAAGATACAATAATTTCCTCAAAAGGCTCAGGCATAGGCATTCGAAATGTACATAGACGGATTCAACTTTATTATGGCATTGATTACGGACTGGAAATAGAGAGTGAACAAGATGAAGGGACAACTGTTTTAATAAAAATGCCTTTAACAGATCAGGCATATTAGAGGAGGAAGGTATGAAAAAGACTTTGCAGTGGCTCATCATTGTATTAGTACTCGGAGCGCTTTTGGAAATAGGTCTATTGACCTTTAAGCAACTGATACCCAAAGAGAAGCAGCAAGTCAAAATCGGAATGGTACTGTACAATGAACAAGACCCGTTTATTCGAAAAACTGTGACCTATATCCAATCTTATCTTGAAACACTCAATCAAGAACTGCCTGTAGAAGTTAGCTTAGAATTTAAAGATAGTGCCCATGACCAAAAGTTGCAAAATCAGCAGATTAGTAGTTGGATTGAAACGGGTTATGACCTTCTTATTGTGAATATGGTCGAACGTGAAGATGCCAGTATGATTATTGACAAAGCACAAAATGCCAATGTTCCTCTTATCTTTTTTAACCGGGAACCTGTTCCTCAAGATATTGCTAGGTGGAAAAAAATTGCTTATGTAGGTTCACGTGCTGAAGAAGCTGGGATTATTCAAGGCAAGATGTTGGCCGATGCTTTAGATGAAGGCTTAGAAGTAGATAAAAATCAAGATAGTAAAATTCAGTATGTTATGTTAGAAGGGGAATATGGTCATCAAGATGCTATTTTAAGAACGTATTATTGTATCAAGACATTGGAAGAACGTGGATACATCATGGATAATTTAGCCACAGATACTGCTTTGTGGCAAAGAGATGCAGGCAAAGAAAAGATGCTTGAGTGGTATGAAAGATTTGGAGACAAAATAGAAGTTGTGATGGCTAATAATGATGAGATGGCACTAGGTGCCATTGAAGTCTTAAAAGAAAAAGGGTATTTTCAAGAGGGTCAAATGATACCTGTATTAGGGGTAGATGGTCTGGATGAAGCGTTGAAGGCGATGGAAGAAGGAACACTTTTAGGCACAGTACTTAATGATGCCAAGGAACAAGCTAGATGCATTCTTTATAAAGCTTATGACTTGTTAGAACTCCCCATAAGCGACACATTGGTTCCTGAGACACAAACAGATAGTCAGTATTTATGGGTACGGCATATCCCCTTAAAAAATAATACTTTAGAAGATAAAAAATAATACAAGGAAGCGAAATTGCTTTCCTTGTATTATTTTTTTGCATAAAATTTTATAGATAAAAGCTAAAATTTTGTATTCATCTTAAGGTCTATTCTGCTTAGAATAAAGGTATAAAGTGTGGCGCTTATACAAGTGTC
Organism: Niameybacter sp.; assembly: GCF_036655075.1. Classification (NCBI taxonomy): domain Bacteria; kingdom Bacillati; phylum Bacillota; class Clostridia; order Lachnospirales; family Lachnospiraceae; genus Niameybacter; species Niameybacter sp. Next base: position 11,930 of record NZ_JAVVQU010000054.1, read on the forward strand.
AAAATCATAGGGGGTATTAGAATGAAAGTAAAAAAAATGTTAAGTGCACTCGTAGCAAGTTGTATGATGTTAGCTTTTGTAGGGTGTTCACCAGCTTCAGGTCCTGCATCAATAGCTACAGACCAACCAGCAGAGCCAGCAAAGAAAGAAGAGCCTGCTCAAGCTGAGACACCTAAAGAAACTGAGACCAGTGGTGCACTTCCTAAAATTGGAGTAACCATTTACAAATACGATGATAACTTTATGACCTTCACAAGAAATGCTATTCAAGCAGCTGCCGAAGGGAAAGCAGAGCTTACAATGAATGACTCACAAAACGACCAAGCCAAACAAAATGACCAAGTAGATACCCTTATTGCTAAAGGTGTAGATGGTCTCATCATAAACTTAGTTGACCCAGGTGCAGCACCAACCATTGCTGAAAAAGCAAAAGCTGCAGGCATACCTGTTGTTTTTATCAACAAAGAATATCCAGATGGCACAAATAGTATTGGTTACGACCAAACTTGGTATGTAGGAACCAACTCTGCTGAATCAGGCATTATCCAAGGGGAATTGATCTTAGATGCATGGAAAGCAAATCCTACTTGGGACAAAAATGGGGACCAAACCATTCAATACGTTATGCTTATGGGAGAGCCTGGACATCCAGATGCAGAAGCTAGAACAAAAGAATCAATTGCAACTATTAATGCAGCGGGAATTCAAACAGAAGACCTTGGTACACAAACAGGTATGTGGGATGCAACCAAAGGTAAAGAGTTGATGGAAACATGGCTTGCAGCAAAAGGTGATAACATTGAAATGGTTATTTGTAACAACGATGGGATGGCGCTTGGTGCAGTAGAAGCCCTTAATGCAGCAGGCTACTTCCAAGGAGATAAATATATGCCAGTTGTAGGTGTAGATGCCATTCCAGAAGCACTTGAACTCATTAAACAAGGGAAAATGCTTGGAACTGTTTTAAATGACCCACTTAACCAAGGGAAAGCAGCGGTAGAACTAGCCATCAATGCAACGGCGGGTAAAGATGTACTTGAAGGCACAAGTTGGCAATTAGATGATACACTTGCTGTACGTGTACCTTACGTTGCGATTACAAACGATAACTTAGGCGTAGCAGAAGAAGCTTACGGACTCAAATAAAAAGGTTTATAGTGAAGCTTAATTATTGCAGATAACGACCTTAGGAACGTTATCTGCATTGATTTAAGTCGGGAGGGGTGGTGAAGGTTAATGGCAGAAACAACCTATTTACTAGAAATGAATCATATAGGGAAACAGTTTCCGGGTGTTAAGGCATTAGATGATGCCAACTTAAAATTAAAGCCAGGAACAGTACATGCATTAATGGGGGAAAATGGTGCAGGGAAGTCTACACTGATGAAATGTCTATTTGGGATTTATCTAGAGGATGAAGGAGAAATTTATTTAAAAGGTGAACACATCCAGTTTACCAATCCGAAACAGGCACTTGAACATGGGGTGTCCATGGTGCACCAAGAGCTGAACCAAGTCAGCCAAACCCGAGTAATGGACAATATATGGCTTGGAAGATTTCCGGGTAATCCACTGTGGGTAGATGAGAAAGAAATGTATGAAAAAACAAAGGCTATATTTGATCAACTGGATATTCGTGTAGATCCAAGGGAAAAGGTGGGGCACTTATCTGTCTCTCAATGTCAGATGGTAGAAATTGCTAAGGCCGTTTCTTATGAGGCACAAATTATTGTTATGGATGAACCTACTTCATCTTTAACAGAAAAAGAAGTAGAGCATTTGTTCCACATTATTCAAAAACTTCAAGATGAAGGCTGCGGCATTATTTATATCTCACACAAGATGGAAGAGATTCTTCGTATTTGTGATGAGGTGACTATTATGCGAGATGGGAGGTGGATTGCCACTCACGATGCTTGTGAACTCACAACAGATAAGATTATTAACCTTATGGTTGGTCGAGATTTGACCCATAGATTTCCACCTAAAACCAATCAGCCAGGTGAAACTATTTTAGAAGTTAATCATCTAACTGCATTTTATAAACCAACTATTGAAGATATATCTTTTAAGTTAGCAAAAGGCGAGATTTTAGGGGTTGCAGGATTGATGGGTTCAAAACGAACAGAACTTCTCGAAACCCTTTTTGGCATTCGACATAAGGAAGCGGGCGAAATCATCTTACATGGTAAGACAATACAAAATAGAAATGCCAAAGAGTCCATAAAAAATGGCTTTGCCTTACTTACAGAAGAAAGACGCAAAACAGGAATTTTTGATGTATTAGACATTAAGTTCAACGCCATGATTGCCAACTTACCTAGATACACCAATGTAGTAGGGGTCACCAGTGACCAAAAGATAAAAGAAGACACTCAGTGGGTCATTGAGAGTATGAAGGTAAAGACACCATCTCAAAGAGAAAAGATTCGGTCTTTATCAGGTGGAAATCAACAAAAGGTCATTTTAGGTAGATGGCTTTTGACAGAACCAGAAATATTAATGTTAGATGAACCTACGCGTGGTATTGATGTTGGGGCAAAATATGAAATTTATCAATTGATTATGGATCTTGCCAATAAAGAAAAGGGTATTATTATGATTTCTTCAGAAATGCCAGAGCTTTTGGGGATTACAGACCGTATTTTAGTAATGAGTAATGGGCGTGTTGCAGGAATTGTGGCAACTAAACAGACCACTCAAGAAGAAATTTTAAAACTTGCAGCGAAGTATCTATAAAGGGGGAGCGTTATGAGTGAAACAAGCCAAAAAAAATGGAGTAAAAGTAGCATTGCAGACTTTTTAATTAACAATGCCATTTATGTTGTACTTTTACTTTTGGTTATAATCATTATTTGTATGGACAGCAGTTTCTTATCTGTAACAAACTTTAGGTTTATTATTACACAAGCTTCAACACGTGTTATTTTAGCATTAGGGGTAGCGGGATTGTTAGTTCTTGCAGGAACAGACCTTTCTGTAGGACGTATGGTTGGGCTATCGGCAGTTATTAGTGCATCGCTCCTTCAAACGCCTGAATATGCAAGAAGAATTTTTCCAGATATGGCACAGTTACCTGTCTTTGTACCGATTTTACTGGCTATTTTCTTCACAGCTTTAGCATCTACTATTAGCGGATATGTTATTGCAAAGTTTAAGGTTACAGCTTTCATTGTAACATTAAGTATGCAGCTCATCCTTTATGGTGCCCTTTCTTTATACTATGATTACACAGGAGGGTCACCTATTGCGAATCTAGATGAACGCTTTAAATACTTTGCACAAGGAAGTCTAAGTTTAGGCTTTATAGAGGTACCTTTCCTCGTCATCTATGCGGCCATTACAGTTGGTCTTGTCTGGTTCATTTGGAATAAGACAAGACTTGGAAAAAATATGTTTGCAGTAGGTGGTAACGAAGAAGCAGCAACCGTATCAGGGGTCAATGTCATTCGCACTATTGTTCTTGTGTCTATGTTAGCAGGTGTTCTCTATGGGTTTGCGGGTGCACTAGAAGTTGCAAGAACAGGAAGCGCAACCAATAACATTGGGAATGGCTATGAACTAGATGCCATTGCAGCCTGTGTTGTAGGTGGCGTATCCTTCAATGGTGGTGTTGGATCTATTGCAGGTGTTGTAAGTGGTGTACTCATGTTCCAAGTGATCACTTATGGACTCAACTATGTAGACGTGAGCCCTTATATTCAATACATCATCAAAGGTTTGATTATTGTTATTGCTGTAGCCATTGATACAAGAAAATATATTAAGAAAAAATAGGAACTGTTGAAAAATGAATAGCTATAAGTTCTTATGAATAAAAGGTCTCTGAAGTGAACGATTTAAGCGCACTTTTAGAGACCTTTAACAATTCAATAAAATGAGCTAAAAAGAATAGGTAGGACAACCAAAAAGACAAGCCCAATGCCTATAACAATAAATTGCGCAATGGCATAGTTTTTAAGAGATTCCTGGGAGGTAAAAACAAGAATGCAGATGAGCATAATAATGTTTACAAGGGGAATGGACATCCCAAGTGTCACCCCTACCCAGGTAGCAATAGATACATCTTCCTGATAGGGATATCGCAGTTGTCTACCAAGAGGCGTCATATTGGAGATGTTGTAGCCTGTAAAGTCATTGCTATTGGTTTGAGTACCCTCTCGGGGGATGAACCCTTTTAAATCAGCTTGACAGTTAACACAGTAGAGCGCATCAGCACTATTTTCGTAATGGCATTTGGGACATACTTTTTTCATGATATCCTCCCGGAATATGCAATATAATTCAAAAACAATTAAATATATAAAAATATTATATCAAACAAAACAACATGT
>NZ_JAVVQU010000055.1:0-15433 GCF_036655075.1 Niameybacter sp.
GCAAACAAAGCTTCTGTTGCACTTGCAGAAAAACTAGGTTATTGCTTAGAAAAAGAATATGTTACTTATGAGGTAAATACACAACGATAAAACATTATTAAGCTTCAAATTTTGTTTAAAAAATGATAAAATATATAATAATTTAATTAATTAAAAATATATACTAGGAGCAAAATAATGGATAATATAAGAAAAGTAGTTTTCATCATGACTGACAGTCAAAGAAAGGACATGGTAGGTTGTTATGGACATCCTCACATGCTAACACCTCATATTGATGCATTAGCTGCTGAGGGCATACGATTTGACAGAGCCTATAGTGCTCAACCTGTGTGTCAGCCTGCAAGGTCAGCTTTATTTACAGGACTCTACCCACACTCTACCGGAGGATGGACGAACTCTATGGGCATTGGTCAAGATGTTCAAACTATTGGGCAAAGGCTGAGTGATCATGGCATACATACAGCTTATATTGGTAAATGGCATTTAGACGGGGGCGATTACTTTGGACTTGGAAGATGTCCAGAAGGATGGGACCCCAAATACTGGTATGATATGAGGAACTATTTAGAGGAGTTGACACCAGAAGAGAGAACGTCTTCAAGAAATCCTAGAACTATTCATACAGTGGGTGTAGAGGAAGGCTTCACATTTGGTCATAGATGTTCTAATAAAGCTATTAACTTTTTAGAAAACCACTATGAGGATGATTTCTTCTTAGTTGTTTCTTATGATGAGCCTCATGACCCTTATTTGGCACCAGAATCTTACTCAGAACGCTACAAAGAATATCATATCCCTGTTACACCAGCGCATTTAGATGATTTAGAAAATAAGCCACAACACCAAAAGGTATGGGCTGGTTTGAAAAAAGGTGAAACAAAGCGCAGTGAAGCCAGTATTGCACAAGCTACTCATAATGGACAAGGAATAAAAAGTAAAGATTTCTTTGGATGTAACACCTTTGTAGATGAAGAAATTGGAAGAGTTCTTGCAGCAGTAGAGCAATATGCACCAGATGCACTTATTATTTATACAAGTGACCATGGTGTATTCTTTAATGAGCATGGTCTGTCTGCAAAAGGGCCAGCAATGTATGATGAGATTACTAATATTCCACTTATTATGAAATGTAACAAATGGGACCCCAAAGGCATAGTCGATCCTCACCCAGTATCTCATATTGACTTAGCACCGACTATTTTTGATGTCATGGGTGTTCCTATTCCTAAAATGTTTGCAGGGCAAACACTTAAAACACAATTGCTCACTCAAGAACGTACAAGAGATTATGTATGCATGGAATTTGGAAGATATGAAGTGGATCATGATGGTTTTGGTGGCATGCAACTGGTACGAGCAATCTTTGATGGACGCTATAAATTGGTGTTAAATCTGCTCACATCAGATGAACTTTATGACTTAGAACAAGACCCTTATGAAGTCCATAACTTAATTGAAAGTGAAACAACCCGTATAATACGCGATGGCCTTCATGATGCATTGTTAGAAGAAATGAATCAGTCAAGAGATCCATTCCGTGGCTACTATTGGGAAGACAGGCCATGGCGCTTGAATGCAACAGAGCCAAGTTGGCGTTATACAGGCTTAACAAGACAAAAAGAAAATGAAGAATATGAACCTAGACAGCTTGACTATGTGACAGGTTTAGAAATGGAAGCTGCAGTAAGAGGTAAGTAAAGAACTATTAGGACAAGCAGAAAATGTAAAATCACTTATTGACCCATTTAATCTAAAGTAGCTCTAAAAAATGGAGAAGTATCCAATTGGATATTTCTCCATTTTTTAGGTGCTATTTAAGTGACAAGACTTAGGTACTTTTATGAATTGGCAGACTGTCTAAGTTTTTTGTATAAATTTCATATGAGAAAGAAGAATAATCATGATACAATACGAGAAAATGACCTTTAAAGTGGAGAGAACTATAACATGCGAATTAATAAACTATTAAGCAACAAAGGCATATGCTCTAGAAAACAAGCGGCCCTATGGATAGAAGCAGGTAGAATCCAGGTAAATGGTGAAAAATGCATACCTGGACAATGGGTAGAAGCAGAGGACGATATTCGTATAGACCAAAGGCCTATTTGGCAATGTGAGAAAATTTATTTAGTTTTAAACAAACCTGAAGGCATTACTTGTACAGCTGCTGAGGATGTGGAAAATAATATTATCAATTATCTCAAGTATCCTGAGTATATATTTCCGGTGGGAAGGTTAGATAAGGCGTCTAGGGGACTTATTTTACTTACCAATGACGGAGACTTGGCACACCAAATTTTAGCAGCAGACAATCATCACGAGAAAGAATATATTGTCACGGTAGACAAACCTTTTGGTGAAGACTTTTTGTTAAGTTTAGCAAAGGGAGTCAATATTGGTAAGGTTACAACAAGGCCTTGTAAGGTTCAGTGCCTGGGGGAAGATACCTTTAGTATTACGCTTACCCAGGGTTTAAATAGGCAAATTCGTAAAATGACCAAACACTTTGGCTATACAGTGACGAGGCTAGAACGTGTGCGTATTTTGAATATAAAAATGGAGAACTTGCCTTATGGTGCATGGAGAGTATTGACTGAAGCAGAAATAGCATCCTTGAAAAAATAATTATTCAAACCTATACTCCGATGAATGCATGTCAAATATTCACTACAGCCAAGGCCATTTGCCCTCATTAGAGCTGCTGTGGGTATTTTTAATAATAAGGAAAGGATATTGTGAAGAGGTTAATACCACTATTTATAATAACTTTAAATATAATAATCTGAAAATAGTATATGATTTAATTTTTTGCATAAAAAATACACCACTTTCATCTAAAATTTCTAGAATCACGTAGTGTAAATGATATTCCAATGTCTTGAAAATACTACATCTCTCTAAATAACCCTATGACTTTCCCAATAATCTGTACATCTAAGCAGAAGATAGGGTCCATATTATCATTTTCTGGCTGGAGCCTTACACGATTCTTTTCTTGGAAGAAGCGTTTGACAGTTACTTCATCACCTAAAAGAGCAACCACAATGTCACCATTGTTAGCAGATTCTTGTTGGCGTACAATGACGTAATCTTTGTCCAAAATACCTGCTTTAATCATGCTCTCGCCTTTAACGCGAAGCATGTAGACCTGTCCGCTGCGTGTCATGTGATTTGGAAGAGGGTAGTATTCTTCAATTTGCTCTGCCGCAAGGATAGGTTGGCCTGCTGTAATGGTACCGAGCACAGGAACGGGTGTAACATGATCGGAAAGCCAATTTTTATTTTCATCAATAACTTCAATGGCACGTGGTTTAGCAGGGTCTCTTTTAATGTAACCTTTGGCTTCGAGACTACTTAGGTGGCTATGCACTGTAGATGTAGATCTAAGGCCAACTGCAAGACAAATTTCTCTTACTGATGGCGGATAGCCACGTTCCGCACTTACTTTTTTAATACAATCTAGAACGGCTTTTTGTTTGACGGTTATATCCTTCATAGCATCCCCTCTGTTCCAATTTTTTCTTTAAGTATAACACATCTTATTTTCAATATCAAACATTTGTTCGTTGTCAAGCAAAAATTTTATAAAGCGTAAAAGCACGTAAAATAAGAAGTACTTACCGGGATTAAATCAAAAGCAATAAGGTGCCAACTACTATTAAGAGTAAGCCTAGTACCGCTTTTTTACTTAGTTTTTCTTTGAATACCACATATGAAAAGGCAATGGTAACCAAGATACTCAGTTTATCAATAGGCACAACCACACTTGCAGGACCTGCTTGTAACGCACGGTAGTAGCATAGCCAAGAGCCTCCAGTCGCCAGACCAGATAAAATAAGGAATAGCCAACTTTTTTTATCAATGTACTGGATAGTACGTTGTTTACCAGTCACAAATACCACAACCCATGCCATGATCAGGATAACAATCGTGCGGATGGCAGTACCAAGTGTAGAGTCTATACCTTGTATACCGACCTTGCCTAAAATAGAAGTAAGGCTGGCAAAAACAGCGGCACCTACGGCATACAAGAACCAAGTTTTGTTTGTAGGTGTTGTATGTTGTGCTCCATTTTTTTGAATCATTAAGTAAGTACCTATTCCAATCAAAATAAGTGCGCTAAAAGTCAGCCAGGTCATAGGTTCATCTAGAAAGATAAAAGCAAGTAGCATCGTTAAAATGGTACTAGATTTATCAATGGGCGTAACTTTATTGACATCACCTAACTGAAGTGCTTTGAAATAGCAAAGCCATGATGCGCCAGTAGCCAAGCCAGATAAAACTAAGAAAATAAAAGTTGTTATACCCAGTGATGCTAAAGTATGTTGGGTGCCAGAGACAAAGACCATAATCCATGAAAAAATAAGGACAACAATGGTTCTTAGGGCAGTTGCTAAGTTAGAGTCAGTATTTTGAATCCCACATTTAGCCAAGATGGCAGTAAGTCCTGCAAAAAAAGCAGACGCAAAGGCAAAAATGAGCCACATTTTCAATCTCCTCTCAATCTTGTTAATCTGAGTGTGAAATAGAATAGATTAACCGTATGCCTATATATTATAGCACTTTTAAGAAGAGCTGTAGGAAATGATTTTTATAAATTAGGATAGTTCATCTAAAAAATGATAAGCGTATAAAAAGAAAGACATGGTTTCATTTTTGTGAGGGTTTAAGCTATGTTGTCTATGTCCTAAACGCTGCATCCCTTGATGCTCATAGAAACCATAATTGCAAGTGCTATCTGTATATAAGTAAAAATCTTGAATGTTTTCATCATGCATATAGTTAATCCCCCTTTGAAAAAGGGCTTTGCCAATGCCCGTGCCACGTTGGTCCTGGCGTACAGCAAAAAAGGCGAGTTCACCATCAAAGTTTCTGCCACTTTCTGCGAGCAAGGCTTGGTCTAATTTATCAATACCTTCAAAGAGCTTGCAAACAGTACGACCTTCTTTGGATAAAATCATGGAGAGTATAGCAAAAGCTTGTAAGAAACGATGGCGTAAGGCTGTACAATGGGTCTTTTCATTTTTTGCCATCAAGATGCCTACAGGCTCCTCGTGATTGACGGCGACACAGGTAAAAGTCTGATTGGCAAGGCAACTGGCTAAATAAAGACGTGCCATTTTGCGTGCTGTCTTAGAAGAGCAAAAGCGTTCATAATTCCAAGTATCACTGATGATTTGTTCCAGCGCTTTGTAATCTTTAGGCTGAATGGGACGAAAATAAATTTTGTTTTTTGACATGGTTTAAGACTCCTTCAACTTGATTTATTTAATGCTATATTTTATGATGAACTATACAGTAACTGTAAAGTCAATAGGAGTATTTGAAAAATGGAAAATCATACAAGGCTGTTTACAACAAGCCAATTTGCCAAGTTGCATCATATCAATAAACGTACCTTACACTATTATGATGAGATAGGACTTTTCTCACCCTCATACAAAAGTGAGAAGGGCTATCGGTACTATACTTATTTACAAAGTCCTATTTTAGAAATGGTACTCGCATTCAGAGAACTAGGCATGTCTATCGAAGAGATTAGCCAGTATATGCAAAATCGTTCCCAACCTGCTTTTCGTCAAATTATAGATACTAAAATGGCAGAGATTGATCAAATGATGAAGCAACTTAGAGGCATTCGTAAGTTGTTAGTAGAAAAGGAAAAGCATCTGGCATTGTGTGAGGGCCTAGATTTAGATCAAATAGACTTTGCAACCTATCCAGAGGAATATTTACTCATTAGCCAACCCATAACTGGTGCATACGATGATCAAGATTTGCGTGTGCTCATAGAACATGCTCAAAGTGTACCTGATTATAGACTTTATAACAAAAGTTATGGGAGCATGATTGCCGTGGAAGATTTATTAAAAGAAAACTTTGAAGCCAATGAATGTCTTTTCACGAAAATTGCTAAATCTACTCAAAAAGCTGACTATAGGCTCAAACCTAAAGGTCGATATATTCGTGCCTTTTGTAAAGGGAATTGGGACAAACTACCCGATACCTATAGACGCCTATTAGACTTTGCAAAGGCACAAGATGTGAAACTTACGGGCTATGCCTATGAGGAGGGTATCAATGAAATGGTAATTTCCAGTATGGAAGAATACGTGACTCAAATTACCATTTTGTGTGAAGGAGAATAAAACATAACTCAAAAGCTTATAAGCTATTCAGCGCAAAAGGAACCCTCACCTACAGGATATAGGTGAGGGTTCCTTTTTTAGTCTTCTCTAAGTTTCACAATACTTGCCGCCATACGGCGTCTTGCATCGTCCATTTGAGCGTAGTGCTTCTTGGTAGTGTTCACGTCTTTGTGACCAAGTACATCTGCAACTAAATAAATATCACCGGTTTCTTGGTACAGCGTCGTTCCATATGTAGAGCGCAGCTTGTGAGGGGTGATGGTTTTAAGTTGGGTCACAAGTTGGCTGTATTTTTTGACGAGAATCTGTACGCTACGTACGCTCATTCTTTTGTTTTGCATGGAAAGAAAAAGAGGGGTATCCTCTTCTTTACAAATCTTTTCTTCACGTTGGACCAAATAGTCTTGGAGGGCACGTTCCACCTCTTCACCAAAGTAGATGATTGTTTCATTACCACCTTTTCGGGTAATACGAATGCCGTTATAGTTGAAGTCTACGTCTTCAATATTAAGGCCAACACATTCCGATACACGAATACCTGTACCAAGGAGCAAAGAAATGAGTGCCAGGTCACGGGTTCTTGTATACACATGATAGCGCTTTTGGTGGTCCGTGAGTGCCTCTCCGTCTTCTATAGTATCTAGAAGGCGGGCAACTTCATCTACATCTAGCTTCACAATAGGTTTTTCAGAGATTTTAGGCATGTCTACCAGTAAGCTTGGATTGTTGAGAATACGTTGTTGCTTATAGAAGTAACGATAGAAACTTTTAAGAGAAGAAAGTTTTCTAGCTTTTCCCTTTTGACCATTTTGATGGCTGATGCCGTATGCTTCACCTTCGTTTTCTTTTTCATAATAAGTTAAGTACTCTAAATAGAGCTCTAAGTCCCGAGGTGTCAATTTTTCTATCAAGGATAAAGAAATTTCACGCATATGAGAAAGGCGCTTACAGTCTGGATAGTCCTTATACAAGTACTCAAAGAAGAGTCTTAAGTCATACGCATAAGCTAGACGTGTATTCATACTCGTTGTATGCTCAATCCCTCTAAAGAAGTCAAACAGATAAGATGGAAGCTCATTCAAAATCTCCCGCATCATCAGCGTTAGATGTTTTTGTCTTTGTTCGGTGTAACTGGACATGTGCTCACTCCCTTGACTTCCAACCATCAATTTCACTACGTTCAATGGCACCAAAGAGTCTATTTGAAAGTTGTGGAATTTCTTTTTCTAGTGCATAGATCATTTGCTTTGTTGTTTCACGGCGTGTGACACCGTCAGCAGGACATGGGCTTTTTACAACAGGAAGCCCTTCTTTTTTTGCAAAGTATTTAATGTCTCTCTCGGGCACATAAATGAGTGGACGAATAATACTCACTTCACTACGGTCTAAATAAGTCACAGGGCTCATAGTATGAATGCGGCCTTCATAAAAGAGAGACATTAGAAGTGTTTCATTAATATCATCTTTATTGTGCCCCAGTGCAATTTTATTACAGCCAAGTTCTTTAGCAATATCATTTAAAGCGCCTTTACGCATTTTAGAACAAAGGGAGCAGGGATTAGACTCTTTACGTTCTTCAAAAACGATTTGAGCAATTTGAGTTTCATGGACTGTATAGCGTACACCAAGCTTTTCACAAAAGGCTTTTACAGCAGTTAAGTCAAAGTTGTCAAAGCCAAGTGAAATAGTGATGGCTTCAATTTCAAATTTCTTAGGGTAGAAGTACTGTAAGTGTCTTAAGGCAACAAGAAGGGCTAAGCTATCTTTACCTGCTGAAATCCCAATAGCAATATGGTCTCCTTCTTCAATCATATTATAATCTTGAACAGCACGACGCACGTAGCTGAGTAAGTGTTGTATTTTCATATTTTGCGTCCTCCTTTAGTATACTTTTATTATAACCTTTTCAAATTCTCTTGGCTATACTTAGGGTCTATTCCTATAAATAGGCTGATTTTTGAAACTTTTTAAGCGACATAAATAGTTCGTGACAAGTTAATTATTTTCTGCTAAGATAGACGATAAAAATATAACCTAAAGCAAAGGAGCCTCGTACTATGAAACGCTATTTAGATGTATGCCGTAAGCTTCAAAAAGCTGATCTTGTTTTAAAGCATGCTAAAATCTTAAATGTTTTCACCAAAGAGTGGATAGAAGGAGATTTAGCAATTTGTGATGGCCGCATTATAGGAATGGGTTCTTACTCTGGCGAAGTAGAGCAGGATTTAAAAGGTAAGTATATTGTACCAGGCTTTATTGATAGCCATATACACATTGAATCCAGTATGATTTCCCCTTATGCTTTTAGCCATACAGTGTTGCCTTTTGGAACAACAACACTTATTGCCGACCCACATGAGATTGCCAACGTAAGTGGCCTTAATGGTATTCATTATATGTTAAAAGAAAGTGAAAATTTATCGGTTTCCCTTTACTATATGCTTCCTTCTTGTGTACCTGCAACCCCAATGGAAAGTAGTGGCGCCATTTTAGAAGCCGAAGATTTACAAACTCTTATGGACCACCCGCGTATTTTAGGCTTAGGTGAGATGATGAACTTCCCAGGTGTTTTATTTGGGGATCCAAATGTTCATGCCAAACTTAAAGTAGCAGGGGATAAGGTTATTGATGGGCATGCCCCAGGTCTTAAAGGTGATGACTTAGTTGCTTATGCCTTTTCAGGTATTCAAACCGACCATGAGTGTAGTGAAATCGAAGAAGTCTTAGAACGTTTAAGACTTGGCATGACGGTACAAATTCGTAAAGGGTCAGCAGCCAACAACTTACACGCCATTGTCAGTGAATTGGTTAAAACACATTTACCACTAGACAACTGTGTCTTCTGTACAGACGATAAACATATTGAACATATTTTTAAAGATGGACATATCAATAGTAATATTCGTGAAAGTATTGCCTTAGGCATTGATCCAATAGAAGCTTATTGTATGGCAAGTTACTATCCAGCACGCGTGTATCAATTGAAGAAGAAAGGTGCACTTGCACCGGGGTATGATGCTGACCTTATCGTTATGAACGATATAGAAAGTGCAGCACCAACGCACGTCATGACAAATGGAAAGTGGCAATACATACAAGGGCAACCCGTGGAAATTTCTACAGCTTCCAATTTAGAAAGACGTTATGAAGAAATACCAGGAATTTTCAACTCTGTAAACTGTGACCCTATTACGGCAAATGACTTAGACATTCCTCTAGAAGGTAATGAGGCCTATGTCATGGGATTAATAGACTTTCAAATTTTAACTAAGAAGTTGGTGTGCCAAGTCCCTACTAGTGATGGAAAGTTCCAAGCTGATCACACCTATTCTAAGTTGGCAGTTTTTGAACGTCATCACCGCACAGGACAAAAAGGTCTTGCCATTATCAAAAACTTCAATATTTATAATGGCGCCATTGCACAGACCATTGCCCATGATTCACATAATATTGTCTGTGTCGGTGATAATGACCAAGATATGGTGCTTGCAGTCAATACACTGATTGAGAAACAAGGGGGGATTGTTATTGTATCAAATGGAAAAGTGATAGAGCATCTGAATTTACCAATTGCAGGTCTTATGAGTCACCTAAGTGCTGAGCAAGTGACCCATAAGCTTTCAGACCTTTTAGAAGTGGCGAAAACCCTTGAAATCAACTCTAACATCGATCCCTTTTTAACATTAGCCTTTATGGCATTGCCTGTTATTCCAGAACTGAAATTGACAGATAGAGGCCTCTTTGACGTAAGTACCTTTAAACATATTGGTATTCAACCTTAATTATACAATGTTTTTAGATTATTGCACAAAACTATTGACAATTAATAAATTTATAGGTATACTCAATAAAACTACTTAAAAAACCGCGCAGTCTCTTCTTATATGGTGTAAGGAAGGCTAGGCGGTTTTTTCTCACTAAAAATAGATTATAAAAGGGGAGTGGTGAAATGCAATATACGACTTATGAGCGTGCAACACTTTTTAAAGAAGAGACTTTTCCAACTTTACTTGAAAAAGAAGCAGAAAACAACTTGATTATAGGCAATATTCTTAAGCTAGAAAAGGAACCGCTAGAAGGTAGCTTTATGGCAACGGTTAAAGATGATGAAAAGGCGTTACAGGTAGTCGTTGTTTGTACACCTCCTTTTAGTATGTGTATTTATACAACACCTTGGGCCAAAGCTCATGATGCACTAAACTTTTTAGCCAAAACATTTTGTGAGTACAAGATCAATGTACCAGGCGTTATAGGTACCTCCGAGACGGTAGAAGCTTTTAGTGCTTTTTATGGGGCATATACAGGCTATCACCCTAAAGTAAAAGCAAATCTAAAGGGGTATAAGCTGACAAAAGTGAATCCACTTCCACAAGTTTCAGGTCAACTTACATTAGCTACTTTGCAAGATATCTATTATTTGCCTTATTGGCAGTTAGGCTTTAGAGAAGCATGCCACATGTCATTGCCTGATTTTATGACTACAGTAGAAATGGTAGAAAGAAGTGTGGCGCATGAAAGTTTATATGTCTGGAAAGATGAAAAGCCTGTGTCGATGGCAGGAAAAGCTAAAGTACTAGTCAATGGCATTGTAGTAGGTCAAGTGTACACACCTGCTCACTTTAGAGGGCATCACTATGCTACAGCTTGTGTAGGTGCACTGAGTCAAAAGCTTCTAAATGAAGGTCATCAATTTGTTGCGCTTTTTGCCGAACAGGATAATCCCATTTCAAATAAAATATATCAAGCAATAGGCTACCAATTTATAGGGTATGTTAAAGACATTCATTTTACCAAAAATTAAATAAGAATCCGCCTAAAAGGTATAAAAAAACACTTACGCATAACAATAAAGGTAAGTGTTTTTTTCATGCGCAAATATGAACGAAGACAAGGAGAAGATAATGAAACAATCTAAACTTGTAAGTGAATATGCCCTAATTATTTTAGGAACTATTTTAGTATCCTTTGGGGTAAATTGGTTTTTAGCCCCTAATGGCCTTGTAACAGGTGGAATTTCTGGGATAGGTATTGTTTTACAAAGTATATCAGGTACTTTTTTTGGCTTTACCATTCCCCTGTGGGTAACGACCATTGTACTTAATATCCCTCTCTTTTTAATTAGTATTAAGCAACGAGGCTTTGCTTTTGCTAAAAAGTCAGCTATAGCGGTGCTTAGCCTATCCGCTGCCTTAGCAGTTGTTGAACATATTCCCAATCCTTTCTTCGTAGGGAACGACCTTTTGGTATGCTGCCTCTTTGGTGGTGCCCTTTCTGGATTGGGGATAGGCTTTGTGCTTCGAAGTGCTGCGAGTACAGGGGGCACCGATATGTTGGCTTCTATTATTCGTTACAAACATCCTAAGTTCCCCATTGCTAAACTGATGCTTGGAATAGATGGCTGTATTTTGCTCACTGGACTTTTTGTATTTGGTGCAGATAAGGCTATGTATGCCATTATTGCCGTGTTCGTCAGTACACGTATTGTCAATAATGTATTGGCAGGACTTCATTATGCAAAAGCTGTTTTCATTATGTCACAAAGTAACGATAGAATTGCCAAAGAGATTATGGAGAAACTTAGACGAGGCGTAACAGGTTTAAGTGCTAGAGGAATGTATACGAAAGATGCAAAGGAAATGTTGTTTGTAGTAGTTTCTCAAAAAGAGATTGCTGACTTACGCAATCTGATTCAAGACATTGATTCAAAAGCTTTTGTCACTATAGCTGATGTAAGAGAAGTGTTGGGGCAAGGATTTATTGAAGACTATAACGCCATTATGTAGTCGGTGGGCAAGCGTTTCAGACAATAAGTAACCTGAAACGCTTGTTTGATGCATAAAAAAGTGACCTTTTTACAGAATGCGAACAAATGTTCTAATGCATAAAAAATAGCATTTATTAAATTATTGATTTTTAGATATTTGAATATTAGTTAAAGTTTTGATATGATGAAAGAAGTTATAAATAGTTTTAAAAGCCTATTAGAAAGGATTATACTTATGCAAACACCAAAAATGGAAAAATTGACACCTCTTGCCGAAACACGCTATTTGAATATGTATGATGCAGCATATAAAAATCGTAAAGGAGAACCTAAACATTGGATGATTGCTTCACGCAAGACACAAGCAGACCTTGAAGGTATTTACTTTCATGGTGGAGAAGAAAAAACAGATGCAGTTGTACTTGTAGCCATCCATGAAGAGACTCAAAAACTCGTTTTAATTAGACAGTTCCGTATGCCACTCAATGACTTTATTTACGAATTGCCAGCAGGGCTTATCGATCCAGGTGAAGATGCCCTGAGTACTGTCGGGCGTGAACTCAAAGAAGAAACAGGACTGACTTTAGTGAACATGACACATATGCAAGACAAGCTTTATCTTTCAGCGGGGATGACCGATGAATCGGTGGCACTTATGTATTGTACATGTACAGGAAACCTTTCTACAGCGTACTTAGAAGCAGATGAAACCATTGAGCCTCTTTTAGTTTCTAAAGAAGAAGCCAAGTGTATACTTGCAAGTGGTACTAAATTAGATATTAAGACTTACCTAGTGATTCAACAATTTATACAAGGCTGTTTAGCCATCTAAATGGAATATAAAAAGGCAAGTAGGAGATGACCAACATCTTCCACTTGCCTTTTTTATGCCTTTCCCCTATAATTAAACATCTCCCCTGAAAAGAGGAGACAACATTCAAAATGAAAAGAGGTTTGGAATAATTATGAAGAAAAAAAGTTTCTTAAATTTATTAATGTATTTCGTTATATCTACTATTGCTAACTAATTAGCTTAGTAGATATTTTTTTTGTCCTAAGATATATTAAAACCAAAATAAATTAGAAGCTTATAGGTTGAAAAGGAGAGTACACCGTTTCACAATGTGATTCATACCTATCATCCAGATACCACCTGCTATCCTATCGAGGTAACGCAAACAAAAATTGAAACACTTACTATTTTGTTTGAACGCCTAGAGAAATAAGTAATCTACTATAATACTAAAGCTAAGGTGCTTATACCGGCTATAAACACAAAAAGCCACCCTATACTCAGTTTCCCCTCTTATTTAACATAAGACTGAGTGTAAGGTGGCTTCTTATTCGTGTGGCAAAGATACCCATTAAGGCAAGTAACATTTAATGTTAAGATATCTATAGGCTTGAAAGCGCACTTTAATAAGGACGATCTTGTTAGAGGATGTACACAGCTGTGCTATAGGTGAAAGGAATGCCTATGCATCGATCACGGTAAGCCAGAGCTGTACATACATTAAGAAGATGTACACGAAAAGTACATTGCTATAAACTTACTATGTATCCATAAATTAAATGTGACATGAAAATGAGTGGAGGTCAGTCCCCAGAACTAACATGATTTGCCACAATCTAGTTAGTCTAGTTACTAAGAAATAGCTTGTCCGATTATAGGCAAGAGGGGAAATCCTACGACTTTTAAACTATTTCTTAAGAGATAGGTGCTTCAATTCAAACGGCCTAGGATTTGTTTGAATGTTAACTCCTATACTATATATATACGGGAAGGTATATAAAATGATTGAAATTATTTATAAAAAACTTTAATTTTATGAAAATAAAACAAATAGTACTGTAATTATTTGTAAAATTTTTAAAGCACCTAATCCTTTGAAATCTAGAAAAGTATGTCACATAATATACAAATAAACATATTTTAATCAAAATCAAATAATCAAAGGTATAACTAACAGATGGAAATATGATATAATAAATTATAATATTAAACAAAATTTAGTTTTAAAATACATTTAAGGAACTAGAGGTGAATCCATGCGTATTGGCGTTTTACTATCAGGATGTGGCATAGGAGATGGCAGTCAAATAGAAGAGGTTATCCTTACTTACTTAGCATTAGACAAGTATAAAGTGGATTATATCTGTATTGCACCCAATAAGAAACAGTTTCATACAGTCAATCACTTAGATGAACAGATTGAACCCAAAGAAGAAAGAAATGTATTAATAGAATCTGCAAGGATAGGGCGTGGGAAGATTAGGGCATTAGACCATATTCATGTAGAGGAGCTAGATGGACTTATTATACCAGGAGGAATAGGATTATTTAAGAATTTATCCAACTATGTAATGGATAAAGAACAGTTTGTTCTAGACGAGCAAGTAGATACACTTATTAAATGTATGCATCAGTCTCAAAAACCTATAGGTGCAATGTGTGGAGGGATCGTGTTACTTGCAAGATGCCTAGGGAGCACAGAGGGTCCCTTAAATCTGTGTACGTCACATGGCGCTTATAAGCAGTTACTGGAAATGAATCATATAATAGTAGAAGAGCTAGAAGCAGATGAAATTTTAGTCGATACCTATCATAAAATTGTAACAACACCAGCTTTCCTAGGTACTCAGGACCTGTATAAGATGATGGGTGGGGTAGATAAACTGGTTAAAGCACTCTTGACGTTATAAGACAGTAGTCTATGGAACTAAGATACATCTTATTAAAATATGTTAGGTAGCAGCAGTAGGTTAATGAGATGATAAGGCATTCGTTTTTCAGCAGACATATAAGAAAGGCGCACACATAAGAGAAGGAGAATAAAAACAATGGCATCTAGAATTATGCACTATGCGATAGCAACCAGCATTGCAGAAATAATTGAGATTAAAGATAGAGACAAATTTATTTTGGGGAATTTGGAACCCGATTTATGTGGTAAAGAAGATACGGCCTATATGCATGCACATTTTGGAGAAGAAAATAATCAAAAGGGAACTAAAGGCATCAACTGGGTTACTTTTGCAAAGGCATATCAGCGCAGTATTTTGGAGGATGATGAAGTATTAGGGTATTTTGTACATCTTATTACAGATGCATGTTGGATAAAAAATATTAGAGATAAACATATCCGTAAATACTCTAAAGAGCAGAAGCAAGTACTTACAGCTAAAGGGTATAGGGATATGTACAAATATAACAGCTTATTCATTAAGAAGTATGAACTGGATAATTGTATCCATGAGATTAATCAACTAGCGGTTAAAGAAGCTGATATTCAATATAAAGAAATGCTAATCAATGGATTGATAAGTGATTTCCAACAAGCAGAAGTATCCGATGAACCCTTTGAAGTGTATCCCTATGAAGAAGTCATGGCATTTATAGCGTTAAGTATTCAAAAAAGCATTGAAGCAATAACAGCACTCAGAATGCAGATGCCACTCAATGATCCAGAAGCATTTTATGTAGTTAAGTAACAGTATAGATAAATCTATTGTATAT
>NZ_JAVVQU010000056.1:0-14096 GCF_036655075.1 Niameybacter sp.
GCACCTGCCTTACAAGCAGGGGGTCATAGGTTCGAGCCCTATAGCGACCATTTTAGTAAGGCCCATTGGTCAAGCGGTTAAGACACCGCCCTTTCACGGCGGTAACAGGAGTTCGATTCTCCTATGGGTCATTATATGGGTCACTAGCTCAGTTGGTAGAGCACTTGACTTTTAATCAAGTGGTCCGGAGTTCGAGCCTCCGGTGGCTCATATTTAAAAGGTGTAACTTCTTATATTAAGAAGTTACACCTTTTTTTGTAGGTTCAAAAATAAAGGTTAAAAGAGTATTTTTAAGTCCAAGAAATCGTATAATAAAATAAGATGGATATGAGGAGGGGTTTGATGGATGCTTTACTTTATGAAGTAATCAGTGAAATGGCTCATACAATACAGGTAAACAAAGAATTTTTGACAGAGTTAGACCGAGAAATAGGTGATGGTGACCATGGTATTAATATGGCTCGTGGCTTTACCCATGTGATGAATAAAGTAAATCTAGAAGATGAACTGAGTCTAAGTGATGCCTTAAAAAAAGTAGGGATGACTATTATATCTACTGTAGGTGGTGCATCAGGTCCCTTGTATGGGAGTGCCTTTTTGAAAGCGGCTATGGCTGTACGGGAGAAGACCGAGCTAAGTGGAGAAGTCTTAGACATTCTCTTGAAGGCAAGCTTAGAAGGCGTTCAAGAAAGAGGCAAAGCAGTCCAAGGAGATAAGACAATTATCGATGCTTTAGAACCTGCTTATGTAGCCTATACTACAGCATTTGCATTAGGGCAAACACCTATAGAAGGTATGAAAAAAGCTTGTGAAGCAGCCTATGAGGGCGTAGAATCTACCAAACTTTTTGTAGCTAAAAAGGGAAGAGCTAGTTATCTTGGTATGCGTAGTATCGGACATCAAGATCCAGGAGCAACTTCCACTTTGTTATTACTTCAAGCACTGACAAGGGTTTTGGAAAGGTAGGGCCAAATAAAAGAAGAGAGCGCATAATCCAAAATGATGCGCTCTCTTTTTTTATTTGGCCCAGCCTAAAGAACATTTTACTGCTTTGTGCCAGCCTACTAGTAATGCATCACGTGTTGTAGCATCCATATGGGGTGTAAAATGCTTTGAAATCGCCCAGTTTTTACTAATGTCATCTTTGTCTTTCCAGTAGCCTACAGCAAGACCCGCAAGATAAGCTGCACCAAGAGCCGTCGTCTCAATGACTTCAGGACGGTCTACTTGCACACCCAAAATATCTGCTTGGAACTGCATCAAGAAGTTATTGGCACAAGCACCACCATCTACTTTTAAGGCTTTAAGTGAAATACCAGAATCCTCTTGCATGGCTTGAAGCACATCATAGGTTTGATAAGCTAGAGACTCAAGAGTTGCACGGATAAAGTGTTCTTTCTTAACACCACGAGTGAGGCCTACAATTGTTCCTCGTGCATATTGATCCCAGTAAGGGGCACCAAGACCTGTAAAGGCAGGGACAACATAGACACCGTTAGTGTCAGGAACAGATTTGGCATAAGTTTCAGTATGTGCAGCATGGTCAATTAAGTGGAGTTCGTCTCTTAACCATTGAATAGCAGCACCTGCAATGAAGATACTCCCTTCAAGGGCGTATTCCACTTTGCCATCTAGACCCCAAGCAATAGTTGTTAAAAGGCCCTTTTTAGAAGAAATAGCTTCTTCGCCTGTATTCATGAGCAAGAAGCAGCCTGTGCCATAAGTATTTTTAGCTGTACCGGGTTTGTGACATACTTGACCAAAGAGGGCAGCTTGTTGATCCCCAGCAGCACCACCAATAGGGATTGGTCCACCTAGAAGGGAAGCATCTGTTTCGCCATAGATACAGCTAGAAGGTTTCACTTCAGGAAGTAGACTAAGCGGAATATTGAGTTTAGCTAAAATATCTTCATCCCATTTGAGGGTATGAATGTTGAAAAGCAATGTACGAGAAGCATTAGAGTAGTCAGTCACATGAACATGGCCTTTAGTTAAGTTCCAAATGAGCCAAGTGTCAATGGTTCCAAAAAGGAGTTCGCCTTTTTCAGCTTTTTCTCTTGCGCCATCTACATTGTCTAAAATCCATTTAATTTTTGTGCCTGAGAAGTAGGCGTCTAAAATAAGACCTGTTTTATCTTTGATAAGGGCATCAAAACCTTCATCTTTTAAGCTGTCACAGTACTCGGCAGTTCTTCTGCATTGCCAAACAATCGCATTATAAATGGGTTTACCCGTTGTTTTATCCCATATAACCGTTGTTTCACGCTGATTGGTAATACCAAGTGCAGCAAGATCACTTGCAGAAGCATTCACTTTTTGCATAGCCTCTACAGCTACACTAATTTGAGTAGACCAAATTTCCATAGGGTCATGTTCTACCCATCCAGCCTTAGGATAAATTTGTGTAAATTCCTTTTGAGCAACGCTTTCAATAAGTCCTTTCTCATTAAATAAAATACATCTTGAACTAGTTGTTCCTTGGTCTAACGACATAATAAATTTTGACACGAATAAAACCCCCTAGAATAAAATAAAAACTAATCCCATAATAACATAGCAGATGTGGAAATAGATAGCATACAAGGAAAAGGGATTAGATGGTTTTAGAAATGATTTGAGTAGCAATGAGATTGACGCCTGTATGGGCTAAGTCTTCACATAAGATATCACCTATAACGATAGGAGCCTCAACTTCTAAATCTTTTAAAGCTTGCATGCACGCATAGATTAGAGGTTTAGGCACAGGCTTTTCTGTTTTGGCACTTACCTGAGGCAAATGTCCGTTGCAAACGGGTAAAGTAGTAGTCAGTAAACGGGTTGGGTGGGTACACTCTTCTTGGGCATAGGCAAGACCTCTTTTGCAGGAGTTGCCTGTTACACAGGTGACTTGGTCGTTTTCTAAAGTAGCTGTTAAATGACATCCTAGTGGGCAACCAATACAGGTGAGTTCAATAATGGACATAACTTAACTCCTTTCTATTTTTAAGGTGAGGGTATGAATATTGGGATAGGCATTAAGTTGTTCAGGGGTGAGAACTAAGTCTTCCATCTCTCCAGGTGTCAAGATACGTTTTTTCTTTTTGATCGCACATGTGTCGTTGATATAAAGGCATTTATAGGCATCTTTATAAACTTGCTCCACACGAAAGCGAAGTGTAAGGGGTACAGCGGAAGTGGGGTCAATAAATTGAGGCACGCTATAACGCACACCTTGGGTGGTAACTACCGGAATTTTTGAGCTTCTAGGGGTTGGAGCAGTACCTCTTAAAATAAAGTCGGCGGCATGGGCACCAGCTGTTTCACTTTCGGTAGTGACATAGTCTACCAAGTCATGAACATGGAGGACGTTGCCACA
Source organism: Niameybacter sp. (assembly GCF_036655075.1). Taxonomy (NCBI): domain Bacteria; kingdom Bacillati; phylum Bacillota; class Clostridia; order Lachnospirales; family Lachnospiraceae; genus Niameybacter; species Niameybacter sp. The sequence continues at coordinate 3,356 of NZ_JAVVQU010000056.1, forward strand.
GGCAAAGATACCAGGTTGATTGGTTTCAAGGGTTTCATCTACAATAGCTCCACCTGTTACGGGAGAGAGTTCGATAGCTGCTTTTTTAGAGAGTTCATTCTCAGGTAGCAGCCCTACAGACAGGAGTAAGAGGTCACAAGGGATGAAAGTCGCTGTCTCTAGAAGAGGTTTCCTCTTGGCATCCACTTGGGCAAGGGTCACACCGCTTAGGCGCTCTTTCCCATGAATTTTAATAACGGTATGGTTGAGTAAAAGAGGAATGTTGTAGTCATCGAGACATTGTACAATATTTCGTTTAAGACCACTAGAGTAAGGCATAAGCTCAGCAACGGCTTTTACTTTCGCCCCTTCAAGGGTCATACGCCTTGCCATAATAAGCCCAATATCCCCAGAGCCTAAGACGACCACCTCTTTGCCAGGCATAAAACCATGCATATTTACTAATTTTTGTGCCGTTCCCGCTGTTAAGATGCCACTGCATCTTGTACCAGGAATAGTTAGTGCGCCACGAGGTCTTTCACGACACCCCATAGCGAGAATGACGGCTTTAGCATTGAGGGTCAAAAGGCCTTTAGTAGAAGATAGAGCATAGACCATCTTATCAGGGGTGACGTCTAAAACCATGGTATTTAATAAGTAAGGAATAGCCTCTTTGTGTACCGCATCTACAAAACGTGCGGCATATTCAGGTCCGGTCAACTCTTCTTTGAAGGTGTGAAGGCCAAAGCCGTTATGAATACATTGATTGAGAATGCCGCCAAGATAAGCTTCTCTTTCTAAAATAAGTAGATTTTGAATCCCCCTTGCTCTTGCAGAAAGGGCAGCAGCAAGCCCAGCAGGCCCACCACCAATAATAACTAAATCATAATTTTGCATTGTACACCTCCTAAGTTAAAGATTTTCTTTGTTGCGTCCCACCAAAAGGGTAGAGGAGCGACCAAACTTGCTCACTTCTTGAATAGGCATATTTAAGGTTTCGGCAATGAGTTCCATATTACGCACTAAGCAAAAGCCCATTTGGCAACGCCCAGCCCCAGCTCTTGTACGGCGCTTAATGCCATCTAAGTCACGAGCAGGTAGGGGCCTTGTTAAGGCATCCAAAATTTCAGCTTCTGTAATGGACTCACAGCGGCAGACGATTTTGCTATAAAGCGGATGAGCTTGAATCAGTTGTTCTTGCTCTACTTTAGAGCATTCATTGAAACGGGTAATGCCTTTACGTACAGGATTAAAGGTAGGATTAAGGTTAGGTTGTAGCCTTGCACATACCAACTGAGCCATATGTTGACCAATAAGTGGTGCACAAGTCAGACCAGGTGATTCAATGCTTGCAGCGTTGAAGAAGCCAGGCACATCAGGGGCTTCACCTAAAATAAAGTCATCCTTTTCGGAACGTGCACGTAACCCACTAAAAGAAGTGATAACCGTGTTAAGAGGAATAGACGCTACACTTAAATGGGCTTTAGCCATAATGTCATCTAAGCCGTCTTTTGTCGTTTCTAAGTCTTCCTTATCATCTTGGTCCGTGGCATTAGGACCTACCAATAAATTGCCATCTACAGTAGGAGAAACTAAAATACCTTTGCCCAGTTTCGTAGGAAGTTGGAAGAGAGTATGAGTGACTAGATTGCCTGTATATTTATCAAATAAATGGTATTCCCCTTTTCTAGGGATAATGGTAAAGTGGTCTTCACTTACCATGTTATTGAGCACATCACTAAAGAGCCCAGCTGCATTGACGACGGTCTTGGCTTCATAGGTTGTATCGCCACAATGAAGAAGGAAGTGGTTAGCTAACTTGTCAATAGAAGTCACGTTTTGGTTAAATTGGAAGGTTACCCCGTTGGTACATGCATTCTCAGCTAGGGCAATGGTTAAGTTGAAAGGACACACAATGCCACCTGTTGGTGCATAGAGGGCAGCCACCACTTGCTTGGATACAGCAGGCTCTCTTTTTCTGACTTCATCTTCAGATAAGATTTCTAGATAAGGTACACCATTGGCATCCCCACGGGCTTTAAGTGCTAATAAATCTGGCAAACTCTTTTCATCAAAGCATAAGACTAAGGAACCATTACGCTTAAAGGGAAAGTCTAATTCGACAGAGAGTTCATCAAAAAGCAAATGACTTGCCGCGTTGAACTTAGCTTTTAAAGTATCGGGTTTTGCATCAAAACCGGCATGGATGATGGCACTGTTGGCTTTGCTAGTGCCACAACATACATCATTGGCCTTTTCCAGAACAAGAGTCTGGAGCTGATAACGGGAGAGCTCACGGGCAATGGCACACCCTACTACACCAGCCCCTACAATAATAACGTCATACATAGATTCACCTCCGATAAAAATAAAAAATCATGAAAATCGCAAAAAACAAGGGAGTAGCCCAATATTGCTTAGTTTGGGTTCCCTTGTTCTCCACCATGGCTTTATGCTTTGTATTAGTATATGGGTATAAAAAGTAAAATATACTTAATGTGTCTTATTTTCTTTAATGCATAAAAGGGGCATATGTTGTACCTTGTCATAGTCGACAAGGAGCTGTTGATCTGCCAAATCTCTTAGGCGTACATAGTATTGTTCTTGTTCTAAAAAAGCTAGAACCGGCTTAACCACTCCGTTGAGAAGAAGAGGAATAGAAGTTGGAGTGGGGCTTGCGGTTGGAGAGAGGGTGAGGTAAGTGGCTCTATAGGTATTGGTCACATCCGCTTTTAGTCGTGTCCAGAAAGCTGGGTGTTGGACATAAAATTTGGGACAGACTTTGCCCGTGACGTCGTAGTGTCGCAAGAGGTCTTGTTGAGGATCTAAAGTATAGGTGTGACACAGCTTAGTCAAGAGCTGGATAAGGGCGGAATAAGTGAGTTCATTAAAGGCTCCTTCCCAGTCTAAGTGGCATACTTCTATCCCAAGACTGTATTGGTTGGCATTTTTTGCATGATAAGCTTGTTCGTTGTGGGGGATGCATTGTAAGATTTCACCCTGTAAGCCCACAATATAGTGACTGCTGGCATAGACACCTCTTGTTCCAGCTTTGAGGTTGTCAAAGTAGTTCCGGTTAGCAAGTGCTGAAGTCGTGGGATTGGCTACCCAGTGTATCACTAGCTTTTTGACCTTGGTCAAAGGAAGTTGAGGGCGACTATAGGGATTGGGTGTCAGTAAGTGCTGTTGAATGTTTAAGTCCATAAAAAGGTCTCCTTTTAAATGTAGTAGAAGTGTCAGCCAAAGGTTGTAAATGTTTCATTGAATTTTAAACAACAAAAAGCTAACCTAAGCCTGCCTCCCCCTTGTGTTACATGGGCAAACTTAAGTTAGCTTCTTGTTGTGTGGCAACACTCACGCCAAAGAAACGTTGAGCTTTTGGGTAGGCCTGGTACCTAGAACGGAAGCTGTAGACGTGGGCATCAGGGAGACACCGCATGGGCCTCTATTGTATGAAAGAGCTGCTTGGCAGGTATCATCGCTAGAGCGCAGTTGGTGGTCCAAAAGGCATGAAGTCCGAAGGATAGGTTATAGGTAGTAGGCATTGCAAAAGCGTGCACATCCCTTATGAGGCTATGAATGCGGTACTGCCCCGAACACTACCATGTTTGCCACATCCAGAGGGTAGAGTCGGTTGACCAAGAAAGGGCTTGTCCGTTGAAAGATAAGGGGGGAATCCATCACTTTTCAAGTCACTTCTTGGTAAGGGTACACTTAACGGCCTAGGATGTTGCCAAGTGTAGCACCTATACTCTATATATACGGATGAGGGGGGCAAATGCTTGAAAAAAGTTTTAAAAAAGTGAATATTTGTTGCAAATTTACAAAGGACAGGGCGATAAATTGTGAAGTTTAGAGTCGTATTGGGCCTGTTGAAAAGCCTGTTCCCTTGCTTCTAGGCCAGTGAGGTCAAAGTGATGACTTTCCACCAGATGGAAAGCTGTAAAAGGTTTAGGTCGTGTAGGTTGTTTGGGAATAGACTTAAAGGGGGCATATCGGTCAGCTAAAAGCGCAAAAAACTTATCTGGTCGGAGTAGCCAGTTCAGAAGGTTGGGCCAAGATGGATGATGCCCTCGCCCGCACAAGTAGTCAGAGGCTTCCACCTTTTGGAAGGCCTCTTTTAGACGTTTTTCTACAGATTCGCCCTTACGCTTAAGCTGTTGAACCAGATCCATAAAGCGCTTTCTCGTTGTAGCAGTCCACTTTCCAGTGCCTTTGAGACTTGGACAATGGGTGTTAAACAAAGTGAGAACCTGTTCCCCAGAAAGAGGGGGAGTGTCTGTCTCCATAGTCCTAGGAGCAGGTGTAATCTGATCTTCTGAATAAGAAGATTGTCTAGGTTTCTCTTTGAAAGATAGAAGTTGGACTTTCGCATTTCTAAGAAGTTGGGAGATAGCCCCTTCGTTGCGGATGTAAAAAGTCATTTTACGGATTCTATCATAGTAAGACAAATAGAGTTTACCTTCAAACTTATCTGTACTTTTTAAGTAGGCACTTTTAGATTTGTAGACCTTCCCAATATGGCTAAAGGCAGAACGAAATTCTGTTTTGCCAAAGCCTAGTTCCTCGGTCCAGCTATCCCCACTACGGTAGCTAGCATGTCCACAAGGTTCCAAAAATTTATAAAAGGCTTGTCCTTTCGTAAGGCCAAACCAATGTTCAAGTTGTACAAGAAGTAGCGTAGAAGTCACACTGCCAGTATAAGCATTAAGCTGTGGGCAATAGACTAAACGTTTCATGAGATCCTCCTAAATGGGAAAAGTGTATTTCTGCTTATACCTCTATACATACGCAATAGATGGCAAAATGCTTTAAATTTTTTTAGGGAATTTTGAAGCTATAAAAAGATAAAAAAGTTACATCTTGTCTATGCCAGTGCGCAACAGGGATATGCCAAAAGGTAAAATCCAAAAATAGTGAGGGAAAGGACAGATGCCTTATGGCAACAGGTAGATTCCGCCATGCAACACCGTTTTGCCCCATTTGCTAGCCTGTGGTAAAAAGTTTAAAGTAAAGGTGCGCAAATCAAAAGCTGCAGCAAGAATAGGTGGAAAATGGAAGAAACTATTGAACAATTGGTTTTAAAAAGTAAGACAAATCCCATATATACGTATCCGTTATGGAAGAAGTTTGAGCCTTTGTATAGCCATTGGGCTAAGAAACTCAACCCTATAGATGGGACAAAAGAAGATTTGTATCAGGAAAGTTACTTGATTTTGGTTAAGGCTGTTCAGAACTATAAGCCAGAACAGAAGGTCAAATTTGAAAGTTACTATAAGCTCATGTTGTACAGATGGGGAAGGGATTATTACCGCAAAAGGAAAGAGGTGGTCATACAAGAAGAAGAGAGCATGGACTTTTGGAGTCAGGTGCCAGATGAAGCAGAAGGGATAGAAGCTCAGATGCTTCGTCAAGAGCGCCTCGAAAAACTTGAAAAAGCTTTACATACGTTAAGTGCTGAGGAACAAAATTTACTTCTAGCCTTTTATGGACAAAGAGAAAGTTTAAAGAGTTTGGCCGAGCAGCAAGGCTTGTCCTATAAAGCTTTAGCCAGTAGAAAGACTTACGCTTTGAAAAAATTAGAAAAATTTTTTAAAGCATTTTAAGAGGGATTGCGTATATATAGAGTATAAGCAACCGGTGCTTACAACTTATATCAAGGAGGAACAAAGATGGCAGTTACAGCAGAACTAGAAGAAGTGAAAGTCATGTTAAAGTTTACGAAAGGTTCACAGACCATTCCCCATTGTAATAAAGAAGCAACAGATGCAAACTTACATAGCTTAGCAGTAGCGATTGCAAGCTTAAATCAAGAAACTCTTGAGCGCATCATGAAAGTAACAGAGACCAAGCTCTTAGGCTAAGCATCCTAGGGGAAGACAGGATCAATGCAGCCAGTTACTAGAAAGAGACAGCGTACATACAACGCGTAGACAGCCCGTAGACATCAGGTTTCAGCACGATGCATACATCAAACACACTATTTTAACAAGGAGGCAACAACCTATGGCACAAGTAAAGAAGAGCTTAGTTTTAACCTTTGGTACCCTTGCAAAAAATGAAGAGAGTATCACAATCGCCAATCCCAAAGAAGTCTTATCAGGCGTCGCCATCAAAAAGGCAATGGACGATGCACTAGCAAGTAATGCTATTGGAGAAGTGGTACAAGCCAATAGCGTTCTAGGCGCCAAATTTGTGATTCAACAAGTAGATGATGTAGACTTTGAAGAGGCTTAAAAATGAATGAGCTTTTAAGTCAAATTGGTAACTTTGGTTTTCCCATCATTCTCTCCATGTATCTCCTCATCCGCATTGAAAGCAAGATGGAAAGTCTCTCTCATACCATTCAACAACTGAGTAAAGTGCTAGATAAAAGAGAACAATCCTAAAACAATCCCCCCTAAGACGATACCCTCAAGTCTTAGGGGGGATTGTTTTAGGATTGCTGTTCAGGATTATAAGGCTCTAAGATGATATCTATCCAGTCTTTTGTGAAGCTGCTCAGTCTTAGGCCCGTCAACCAACAGTTATTGTTTAAAAGGAGCCAATTTTTCAAGGACTTGGCAGCAGCAATTTTCTGTGTGACATAGCTTGCTGTTGAGTGAGTTTGGATGTGTGTGCCATTTTTTAGTACAATGCAGGAGTCTTTAAAAGAGTCAATGGCATCTAGGTGGATGTACCCAAATACTTGGTCATACTTACTTTGTTTATCACGGGTTTTGACAATGATGTAACAAGACGAGGTCGACAACACAAATGGAAAATGCTTTTTGTAGCAAAGAATGTCGTGAGCCTTGGCTTCTAGAAGCTGTAAAGGGTAGCCTAGGTCCAGTGCAAAAGAACTTTTGAAAGCTTGAATAGATGAGGGGCAAAGTTTGTTTGTCCCATCTTTGAGGTAAACTAAAGTGCAATCTGCGTTTATTTCGCCCCCTCGACCCTCTGTGTCATAAAAAGGTATAAAAGCCCAAATTTGATTAATTTCCATAAAAAACTCCCCCTAGTATAGAATGCAAGGGAATAGAAGCCCCTTGGTTATTTATAGTATACAAAAAAAAGTGACAAAATACAGTATGTATTTTCAAGATTTTTAATAAAATGAAAAATTTATCAAAAATAAACATATTCTAATAAATGATTTAGATAATTTAAACAAAAGTAAAGAAATGAAAAGAGATGACTGAAAGCATAAATAATTCAAATTGAATAATTATGCGTAAAAAAAATTGTTGAAAAATACCATAAAGGTCTAAAATACATAATATGGAGAAAGCGGATGAAAAAGTAAAAAGATGAATAAACTGTATAAATAGAGTGTAAGTCGGAGACACTTTTTTATAAGTACTCGATAAGCATCAAGAGACACACACCAGCGTTGGCAACTAAGACATTAATAACATCCATGACAAAACCTATAGAAGTTTCTTTGAGAATAAAGAAATATTTCTAGAGTTACTTCAATGTTTTGTGGAAGAAACATGGACTACTCAGTTACAGCCAGATCAACTCACAGAAGATAAAAGTCATTATATTGTAAGAGATTTTGAAGAAGTTGAAGCCGATATAGTTTATACAGCTACAATCGATGGGTGAGCGAGAAAAGTCATTAGAAGTAGCTAAGAAAATGCTTTCTAAAGGTATGTCAATCGCAGATATTATTGAAATTACGGGACTTATTGAAAAAGATATAGAGGAATTATAGTAATCGCAAAATCCCCTGTTACAGGATGACACTAAGAGGCTGAAGTGTAACATAAAATGGAGATAAAAGGTGAAAATGAGAGCTATTCAGGGTATATGCCTTGGGTAGCTCTTATTTTATTTGTTTTTTACCCACAAAAGATAAGTAGGGATTATATGTGGTTCATCCATGCAACCCAAATAGTGTATGAATTATAGGGAGCTATTTTCTAAACAATCTAATATGATCTCTACGGAAAACTAGAGGGATATGCTCAGGATGAAAACAAATTAACTACATTAAGCGATAAAATAGATGATTTAGAATACGACAAGCTAATATTAAAAATTTTAGAATAATTAATAAAATTGTGCTATTATCTTATGTAGTGTAATATATAAGAATATATCATGCGTTTATGATAATATCATAGGCGTTAATTTAAGCCTAAGTTTTTCCAAAGCAAGTGAGTCCTTCTAAGTAACTTTCTATACGAGAAAAGGTAGTTTGTCTTTTACGCTTTTCTTGTAAAGCTAAGGTGCCTATTCTTTCAAGTAGCCTACCTAGCTCTAAGTAAGTATGTACTGTAATCTGTTTTACTGTGTAAAATTGATAAAGGTTAACTATAAGCAAAGTATAAAATCTTTGAAGACTGACGCCTCTCCCCTTGCTTAAAAGCAAGGAGTGGTCCAAATAATCATAAAGAGGCATTGTTATTAATGTACCAACTAGTCTTCCATAAAGAATTGTTTCAACGTATTTTGTTTTTCCTACATGCATTTTATCTATAGACAAAGTACTTTTAAGTACTTTGAAAAGCAACTCTATTTGCCAGCGTATACGATAAAGTTCTGTAATAATTGTAGCACTGAGTCGATCAGACTTAATATTTGTAACCATCAGGTTCCAATGCAGTAATTCACGTTTGTTGCTACTGATGTCTTGACCATTATTTTGTGCGATAGCTTTTTTGATACGTTTATGAGCGATTGCATCTGATAACCTAATGCCTACTAACCTAACCTTTAACTTTGAGTCAGAACGGTTACCGATATAAACCTCTTTATCAATAGAATGAGGTGATTGTTTAAGCATCGCTACCGTATCGATTTCATCATAGATAGAATAGGTTTCAGATACACCCTTATAAAGTTTAAGATTTGTCTTGATACGACTAATAAAAAAGTTGTTTTCATTCAATTTTTTTAGAAAATCTGTATCAAAATAGCCTAAATCAGCTAGGAATAAATCGCTTTTTGAAAGTTGCTTAATCATTTCAGTAAGGCATTGACTATCATGGGTAACCCCTGAAGTAATATCAAAATGAGTGATTGTATGATTAACTGCACTACTTGCCGACCATGGCAGTATATCAGATATTTGTAAATCTTTGTTTAGCTGAATCTGTTTAAAGACGTGCTCTAAATAATGCATAGGCTTAAGTTCATTGGCTATAGCAGTCTGAATGATGCTGTAGATAATAGAAGATGAAGTGGCTCTATTCTGTGTGAAGAATCAAAAAGTTGCTTTAGAGTTAGAAGAAGTAGCAGTAAGCATGAAAGCGTATGATACAGCCTATAAGTTGCTTCTAGAAGGAGATTTAGAAGTAGAGCCACTAGAAGAAGCAACACTCGTACCAAGGCAAACAAGGGCACTATTTAAAATGGACCGTTCAGAGCTTATAACCTTAGGCTATGAATTACTAAGCGAAATGAACCAGGTTTATGACTTCTTTGATGTGTACGGAGCGTATTAAAACATGAGAAACGAGTAGCAAACAAAAGTTAACACTTTTACAATGGTAGAGTAGGGATTATTGAACATAGAGGAAGCTTAATGGATATTTGGAAGTGTGATGCGACAATAAGGTCTAGAGATGGCTAGGCCTTATTTTTATACACAAAAAATTATCATATGGGTGTAAAATAATTAGCTAAAGTGATAGAATAGAAAGTAATAAAATGCAGCAATAAGGAGAAAGACGGATGATTACAGGTGAATTAAAGAATAAAATAGATAAAATATGGGAGACGTTCTGGACAGGAGGGATTACAAACCCGCTTGAAGTTATTGAGCAATTTACCTATTTACTTTTCATCAAAGGTCTTGATGATATAGAAACAACAAAGGAAAATGAAGCAGTATTTTTAGGCTTACCATATGAAGGAATGTTCCCAAATGACAAGCAGTTCCTTAGATGGAGTAAGTTCAAAAACATGGAAGCAACTGAAATGTACAACAACATGCACAATCAAGTGTTTCCATTCATCAAAAATCTTCATCAAGATGGTGATTCAGCTTATGCTAAATACATGGGCGATGCTATTTTCAAGATCCCAACACCACAAATGCTCTCAAAGGTTATAGACGGAATTGATGGGATTAACATGGAAAATAGAGATGCAAAAGGTGACCTCTATGAGTACCTTCTTTCAAAAGTAGCTACAGCGGGTACAAATGGGCAGTTCCGTACACCAAGACACGTTATTGAGATGATGGTGAAACTGATGAAGCCAAGTCCAAGTGATGTGATCGTTGACCCCGCTATGGGGAGTGCTGGTTTCTTAGTTGCAGCCCAAGAATACCTTAGAGAAAATGAAGCAGATCTTTTCCTAAGTGCAGGACTTAAAGAGCATTTCAATAATCATATGTTCTATGGTTTTGATATGGATAGAACGATGCTTCGTATCGGTGCTATGAATATGCTTCTTCATGGGGTAGACAATCCAAACATTGAGTACAAAGATAGTTTGTCTGAGCAAAATACAGATAAAGAGAAGTACACGCTAGTCTTAGCAAATCCACCTTTTAAAGGATCACTGGACTCAGAAGCAGTAAGTGCAGACTTACTTAAAGTGACCAAGACTAAGAAAACAGAATTGCTTTTCTTAGCACTTATTCTTAGAAGTCTTAAAGTAGGTGGAAGAAGTGCTACAATCGTACCAGATGGCGTACTCTTTGGCAGTAGTAATGCACATAAAGAGATCAGAAAAGAAATTGTAGATAACAACAAACTTGAAGCAGTTATTTCTATGCCAAGTGGTGTATTTAAGCCTTATGCTGGAGTAAGCACAGCTATCCTTA
>NZ_JAVVQU010000057.1:0-1903 GCF_036655075.1 Niameybacter sp.
ATATATATTCGTTCATGGATTAGGACAAAATGCATCTAGCTGGGATGGAACAATTAATCTTTGTGGACTTTCGTTAGGAGGAATTCTTGCTTTAAACTATACAATAGATAATCCATCCAAAGTAAAATCTTTGATATTAATAGGTGGTCAGTATAAAATGCCTAAGTTGATACTTAGCTTCCAAAATGTGATTTTTAAGTGTCTGCCTAATAAGGTTTTTGCAAAGATGGGACTTAGTAAAAATCAGATTATTCAACTTACAAAATCAATGTTAGATTTAGATTTTAGTACACAGATAGCAGATGTTGTATGTCCTACGATGATTATTTATGGTGAAAAAGATAAAGCAAATAAAAAGGCAGCACAAGAACTAGCAAGTGCTATATCAGAAGCACAGTTAGAAATGATAGAGGGTGCAGGGCATGAAGTTAATACACAAGCACCAACGCAATTAGGACATATAATATCAAAATACGTTTAAATAAGGATACGCCTTTCACACGAATAACGTAGTTCCATCCCTTTTCTTCTGCTTTCCCTTTTTTTCAGAGATAGTTGTTTATTGGTAGATTTTTTTAAATATAACAGAGATAGTATGATAAAAAAATACTAAAAAGTTGCTTTTATGTCATAATTAATATAAAATGTTATAAGTATAAAAATATTTATTAGGACAATAGGAGGAGTATAATGCGTTTAAATCTTAGATTCAAAAAAGCATTAGCCATGGTAGCCGTATCAACAGTTGTAGCAACAACAATTCCAGCGACTTTATTTGCTGCGGATTACGATACACACTGGGCAAAAGAAATGATTGAAAAATGGTCAGAAAAAGAAGTTTTAAAAGGGTATGAAGATGGTACATTTAGACCAAATGCAACTGTAACACGTGGGGAACTTGCAGCAATGCTCGTAAGAGTATTTGGCCTTACAGATACATCATCAGCAGCAAAATATACAGATGTTGAAACAACAAAATGGTATGCAGCAGATGTAGCAAAAGTATCTTCAGCAGGGATCATGAATGACTATGCAGATGGCACATTCAAACCAGAAGAAAAAGCAACAAGAGAAGAAGCAGCTTACGCTATGGCAAAAGCTTACCAAGTAGCAACAAAAGATGCAACCAATAACTTCACAGATGCAGCAGAAATTTCTGATTGGGCAGAAGATGAAATCGCTGCTTTAGTAGCTGGTGGACACTTAGAGGGTAATCCAGATGGATCATTTAGACCACAAGCAACTTTAACACGTGCAGAAGCTGTAACAATGGTACATAAAATCACTGCTGACCTTGTAAATGTAGCAGGCGTATACTCACAAGATATCAAGGGTAACCTTGTTGTAAATGCAGCAGGCGTTGAACTGAGTGATATGACTATCACAGGTAACTTATACCTTGCAGAAGGTATTGGCGAAGGTGAAGTTAAACTTAATAATGTAACTGTACTTGGGGACATCATCGTTGAAGGTGGCGGAAATAACACAATCAACATTATGGGTCAATCAAAAGTAAACAACATTATCGTTGACAAAGCTGGCAAATTACCAGTTAAAGTTATATTCGGTAACTTAATTGAAGTTAAAGGGGCAGTAACCCTTAAATCAGCAGCCACTTTAGAAGGTCACACCATTACCCTTGCTAACGTTGCTTTAGACGGTGCAAAAGAAGTACAACTTGTGGGTAATATGAAAATTGATAACATCGTGATCAACCAAACTGCAGAACTTGCTTTAGTAGATGGTGTAACTGTTCAAACAGCTACAATCAATGAAAAAGCTGCAGACACAATTTTACGTGGTAGAGGCGCAAAAGGTGCAATCAAAAACATCAAAGTTAACGCTGAGGGTGTAAAAATCCAAAAAGGATTTACATATAACAAAGATAACGTAACTGTAGCAG
>NZ_JAVVQU010000057.1:2003-13305 GCF_036655075.1 Niameybacter sp.
ATTTTATGGTAATATATAATAGAATAAAATTGAGTTTATAAAGTCATTAATTAAGGAAAATTATAAAATTCAGGGGGACACTATGAAATTGATGAAGAAAAATAGGAGTAAATGGATCGCTCTGTCGGTACTAGGTACAATGCTTATGGCACAGACAGTATGGGCTAAGGACTACGAGGGGCACTGGGCGGCAACAGCTATTGATAAGTGGTCTGGCTATGGGATTGTAAAAGGGATGGAAAATGGTGACTTCAAGCCCAATGCACCTGTAACACGTGCAGAGCTTGCAACCTTCCTCAATAGAACTTTCCAATATACACCAGGTGAAAGCATCAGAAAGTACGCAGATGTAGAAGCAGGTAAATGGTATACAGAAGCCATTGGTGCAGTAGCCAATAGGGGGCTCATGTACACACCAGGTACAAAGTTTGAACCGAGTAAGCCAGCAACACGTGAAGAAGTGGCCTATGCCATTGCAAAGGCATATGATATGCAAGCTACAGGAGAAGCAACTGTCACTTTTACAGATGCAAAAGAGATTGCTATATGGGCACAAGATGCGGTACAAGCTTTAGTACAAAAGGGCTATATCAAAGGCAATCCAGATGGAAGCTTTAAGCCACAAGCCAATATTACACGTGCAGAAGTTGTAACCATCTTAGAAAACTTAACACCACATATGATTAAAGAAGCAGGTACATATACAGATCACTTAGAGGGGAACGTAGTGATCCAAGCCGCTGATGTTATCCTTAAAGATGTAGTTATCAATGGAAATGTGTATTTAAGCGAATCCATTGGAGAAGGCAAAGTACGTTTTGACAATGTAACAGTCAATGGAAGCATTTATGTACAAGGTGGAAAAGTCACTTTAAGTGGAACTTATGATACCGTTCACTTAGCAAGTGTAGCACCTTTTGACTTTACAAAAGGCGCCATGAAAAAATTAGTCGTTACAGCACCTAATGAGAGTGTAAGACTTAGAGAAAAAACTGTGACAGACTACCTTCTTATTGCAGCCGATGCTAAGTTTACCATTGAAGGGGTTGTCAAAGAAACATCTAACGCCAAAGCGGATCCTGTTGTGATTGAAGAAGCAGGTGTCTTCATTGGAGGCAACTTTGTACCTGTAGAGGTCGTAGGGAGAGAAGTTGTCATCAACTTAAAGGACTTAGCAGGACAAGTATCTGGCTTTGATGGTATGGAAAGCTTAATGATTTCTACCAATGTAGCAGGGGCGTATATCGAAGGGCCATTTGGTGGCGCTATGAGAACAAATGAACCTTATACCTTCAGAATGGCAGATGCAGCCCTTGGTATCTTTGAAGAAATGCTGAGCCAAGTGACCGCTAACAATTCAGAGCTTAAAGATATTGCAGAGGCAGTAGGGGTTTCATCTGATACAGTATACGCTATGCTTGCAGATGATGGGGTCATCTCTATTCGTCATATGAGAAGCCAATTTGCCAATGTCAACAGCATGGTACGCCAGTACACAGGGGGAAGCTTACCTACAGAATACAGCTTCAAACGTCAACTTCGTTTTGGGCAAGAAGCACCTATTACCATCACGATTCGTCTTGAAGTTGAGTAATCGGCATGAGTAAGGGTATGACTAAGAAGAAAAAAGTAGCCATGATTATAGGAAGTTGTACACTTGGATTCCTTTTAGTAGGGGGCGGAATCGCCTATAGCATTTACCAAGGGGCAAGTGACTATGTAATTAAAAAGGCTTTTGATAGTGAAATTCAAAAGGAATTTATCCAGCAGACAGGCATTGACCTCAGTGAACCTACGCGTGTCTTAACCTAGGAGGAGGTTGAACAAGTTCAAATCCTCTTCCAAGGTGGTAATGGGCAGGTAGAAAGCAATACAGAAAGCAGTACAGAAAACAGTACGGCAAGTAGTACATCAAGCCCCAAAGGGGATGCAGAAGCTAAGGATACACCACAGACAAAGGGGCCAGTAGGGCGTAAACCTAGCCTAGACTTTACGAAACCTGTTACAACAGATGATGTCCGTCAGGCACTCGAGCAGCGTGCAGAGCACATTTTAACGGTAGTGCCAACAAAAGATAAGAATGCTATGATGAACTTAGTTCTTGGCAATATTCCGATGTCAGATATTAATTATTTAATGGGGCTTGCATCAGATGGACTCTCCCAAGGGGATATACGAGCAGCAAAACAGATTGCAATAGAGAAGTTTGATGACGCAGAACTTGAGACAGTAAGAGGGTATTATTATCAATATAAACACCTTTTATACTAAGGAGCGTCTAGTAAAATAGAGACGTAATAGGAGGCTAACTAACAATGGAAGAAACAAATGAAATATCGTTACAAGAGATTTTTATGATCTTATGGAGCAAAGTCGTAATCATTGTACTTTGCACAGTTATTGGGGGAATCGCAGCTTTTGGGGTGAGTAACTATGTGATCGACCCAACCTTTACATCACGTGTAAGTATGTATGTCAACAACAATCCTAATGCAGAGACAACCGTTGCCAATATAAATGATATCAATACCTCACAAAAACTTGTAAGTACTTATATTGAAATCTTAAAAAGTGATAATGTCTTAAGCAAAGTGTGCGAAGCAACAGGCCTTGAATACACAGCAGCAGATGTGCGCAAGATGATGAGTGCAAGTGCTGTGAATGGGACAGAAATCTTTGAAGTCAAAGTGACAGCCAAAGACTCAGAAGAGGCAGCACTAATTGCTAATACCATAGCAGAGCTTGCACCAGAGGAGATTATCCGTGTAGTTAAGGCAGGGTCAGTGGAACTGATTGACCAAGCAGTACCAGCTGAGGGACCTTCTTCACCCAATGTTTTACTCAATACTTTAATCGGATTTATGCTAGGTGGGGTTCTATCTGTACTTGGTGTACTAGTAGCTGCTATGTTAGACAATCGTGTTAAAGATGAAGAAGACTTGAAAAAATATTACGATATGCCAATTTTAGGTGCTATTCCAGACTTAGAATCTGCACAAACGCGTATTAAGTAAAAGGTGGAGAAGAAGATGAAGTCATTTTTTAATATGAAGAAGAAAAAACACAGTACAACGGTTTTACCTGAACAAGAAAGAGAAATGATCTTAAGTGATACAGCAAGTTTCCATGTTAAAGAAGCCTACAAGGCTACACGTACCAACACCATGTTTTCTATTCCAGGAGAAGGGTGTAAAAAAATTGTTGTGGCAAGCTCCTTCCCAGGAGAAGGGAAAAGTACCACGTGCTTAAACCTAGCCATTACCTTTGCACAAACAGGATCTAAAGTCTTAGTGATTGATGCGGACCTTAGAAAGCCAACCATACATAGAAAGCTAGACCTTGCCAATGAAAAAGGTCTTGCGCACTTATTGGGACACTTTTGCAAAGTGGAAGAAGCCATTATACCTACTCAATATGAGAACTTAGAGGTGATCACATCAGGGCACATCCCACCGAATCCAGCAGAGCTCTTAGCTTCAGAGTCTATGACGCAAATTTTGGACACATTAAGTGCACAGTATGATTATATCTTTTTAGACACACCACCGCTTAACGTGGTAACAGATGCCACAGTGCTCTCAACTCAGGTATCTGGGACAGTGCTAGTCGTTAGACAAGGTGTTACACACCACAAGGATATGCAAGATGCGGTGAGCAAGCTAGAGTTTGCACAAGGGAAAATATTAGGCCTTATCCTACACGGTGTGAAGGATAAGAAAGCAGGCTATGGAAAATATAGTAAGTATAGTAAGTATAGCCAATATGGCTATAAAAATAGTGCCTATACGCAATACGGAGAATAGACAAAGAGAAGGGGGACGGTCCCTGACAAAAGTTATGTAGATGACTTTTGTCAGGGACCGTCCCCCTTAGTTGTTGTTGATTAGCCTACCTTTGCCTCTTGATTTGGGTGAGGTATCTCACATCCATTTGGAGAAATGCGGTAGGTAGGTACCACATTATGAAGTGCTTGGCGTAAGTCGCTACCTGACTCAATCGCGTGATGTAAGTACTTCAAGTGTTCTGCAAGTTCGTGGAAAGTGATAGGACTTGGTGTACCAATGAAGATTTTCTTGTTAGACGTTTTCCCCATGCCTTCTTCATCCATGAGGAGCTCCTCGTAGAGTTTCTCACCTGGTCTAAGACCTGTAAACTTAATGTCTACATCGGTATAAGGCTCAAGGCCTGAAAGTTTAATGAAGTTGAGTGCAAGATCTAAGATTTTGACAGGTTCGCCCATGTCGAGTACAAAGATTTCACCACCCTCAGCAAAGGACATGGCTTGTAAGATGAGTCTTACAGCTTCTGGAATGGTCATGAAGTAACGAATGATGTCTGGATGGGTAACAGTAAGTGGTCCACCTTCTTCAAGTTGACGTTTAAAGAGTGGGATGACACTGCCGTTACTGCCAAGTACGTTTCCGAAGCGTACCGCTACAAAGTCAGTGTGAGGGGTTGTTTTGTTAATAGACTGTACAATCAGTTCACAAAGACGTTTAGTCGTCCCCATAACATTGGTTGGATTGACCGCTTTATCTGTAGAAATAAGGATGAATTTCTTCACTTTATGATCCCTTGCACAAAGGGCTGTATTCATCGTACCAAATACATTGTTTTTAATGGCTTCACTTGGACTATCTTCCATAAGTGGTACATGCTTATGGGCTGCTGCATGGAAGACAATATTAGGCTTGTAGAGACTAAAGACTTCTTCAAGCTTGGCTTTGTCACGTACAGACCCAATGAGAACGGTTAACTTAGCTTTTGGGAAGCCATTGCGTAAAAGCTCATTTTGAAGGTCATAGGCATTGTTTTCATAAATATCAAAGATGATTAAGCGGGTAGGATTCAGTGCGCTAATTTGTCTACAGAGCTCAGAACCAATGGAGCCACCGCCCCCTGTTACAAGTACAGTTTGGTTTTGGATATGAGCTTTCACCTCTTTAGCGTCTAGGACAATCTCATCTCGTCCTAGTAAGTCTTCAATCTTGACATTACGTAGATGAGGTGTTGGACCATCTTCGGAAATGGCACTAGAAATCCCAGAGAAAATCTTGAGTTGACACTCTGTTTGACTACACAGTGAAAGGACCTCGGCAATACGCTGTGCACCTGCTGTCGGAAGGGCTACAATGATGGTATCAATCTTGTAGGCCTCTATGTATTTTTCTAATTGGTCTATGCTCCCTACAATAGGTACCCCATTAAGAGAAGATTTATGTTTTGACTTATCATCGTCCAAAGCTGCAACAATTTTATAAAAGGGTGCAACTTCTTTTTTAGATTCTTTGACAATAATCGCAGCAGCATCACCTGCACCGATTAAAAGTGTACGATGTCTAGAGGTTCCATTTATCTGACATTTTAAAGCTAAATAGCTCTTTGAGCATTTGCTCAAAATACGATTGACAAATTTGTAGCTAAAACGAGATAAAATCATAAGTAATAATAAAAAGATCGTATAGCTGAGATAGACTGTACGTGGAAAGGCCTGGTTAAAGAAAAGACCATAACCCATATACAAGCCAGAAGAAAGAAGTGTTGCACCACTGATGTAGAGTAACTCACGTGTAGTAATGTAACGAAGTAAGCAACGGTATAGTCTAAAGCCCATATTCACCGTTAAGTGAATAAGTACCAGTACAATCCATTGATGCTTATAGAGCTCGACATATTGAGAAGGTATCCTTAGGTCAAAACGAAGAAGTAATGCGAGCCCTAAGGCAAGGTTGACAAGTAAGATGTCACTTACAAGCAAAATAGATTTGTAAAACAGATTCATTTTTAAAGCCCCCTAGTAAAGATTAGATTACATACTTAGTTTAGCACATTAAAAATAAGATATCAAATTGTAAAATGGCAGGAGATGTCACTATTTTGTTGGACTTTTAAGCGGTTGAAATGTAAAGTATATAGTAAATCGGTTGGAAAGTTGAAAAGTGAAAGGGCGTTTAGGTACAAATGAGAGGAGAGAAAAAGGCAGATGATTGATTTTCACACACATAGTTTACCGGAAATAGATGATGGGAGTAGAAGCCTAGAAGAATCCATCAGCATCTTAGAACAACAAAAGGAGGCAGGGGTCAAGACCGTTTTAGTCACCCCTCACTTTTATCCAGACCAAGAGGTGGCGACTTTTGAAGCCAATCGTACAGAAGCGCGCGCCCGTCTGCAAGGGGCTATCCAAGAACTGGGATTAGAAGTACGCACAGGTGCAGAAGTCCTCTTGTCAGTAGATACATGTCAGTTAGAGCACTTAGAAGCATTATGTATAGAAGGCACACGTTATATCTTACTGGAGATGCCTTATAGTCACTGGTCGGATTGGGTATACACAAGCGTAGAGAAGGTCAAAGATAAGGGATTTGTCCCAATCATTGCCCATGTGGAGCGCTACGACACAGTGATGGACAACCCCAACTGCCTCATCCCCTTCCTAGAAATGGGCTGTGTGTTGCAGCTAAATACCGTTTCCTTACACAAGGCATCAAGTAGAAGAAAACTTGCTCATAAGTTGGTGAAGCACGGATTTGTCCACATACTCGGTTCAGATGTCCACAAAGAGAAGGTCTTTCACCCAGTAAGCTGTGGATACAAAACGCTACAAGAGGGCTGTGGACAAGAAGTAGTAGAGCAGATGCAGCGAATAGGGGTACAGATTTTAGAGAACAAAAAGGTAGATTTTCCAGTGGTGAAACCCTTTAAGAAAATACTAGGACGTTGGTATTAAGCGGTAAGGTATAGAACACATTAAAAATCAAAAAAAATATACAAGATTATATAAAAAATAGAAGCTGTTAGTATCTTGTGTTATAATACAGCTAACAAACAATTAAGAGGAGGAACTAGAAATGAAAATTTTAGTAACAGGTGGGGCTGGCTACATCGGGAGTCATACATGTGTAGAACTTTTAGAGGCAGGATATGAGGTTGTCATTATTGATGACTTTAGCAATTCAAAGCCTTCTGCTCTTGAGAAAATTAAGCAACTTTCAGGCAAAGAGATTGCCTTTTACGAAGGGGATGTGAAGGATCGTGCCCTTTTAGACCGTATTTTAGAAGAACATGAAATCCATGCAGCCATTCACTTTGCAGGGTACAAAGCAGTCGGAGAGTCTTGTCAAATCCCGCTCGCTTACTACCACAACAACTTAACAAGTACCTTTGTCCTTTGTGAAGCCATGGCAGCACACAATGTGAAGAAGTTAGTGTTTAGCTCATCAGCGACTGTATACGGAGACCCTGCAACAGTACCTATCGATGAATCTTTCCCAACATCTACAACGAATCCATATGGTGCAACAAAGCTCATGATAGAAAACATCATGCAAGATGTGTACAAAGCAGACAACGCATGGCGTGTAGCGCTTCTTCGTTACTTCAACCCAGTAGGTGCACACAAGTCAGGTCTTATTGGTGAAGAACCAAATGGGATTCCAAACAACCTTATGCCATACATCGCCAAAGTAGCAGTAGGCGAGTTAGAAGCCCTCAATGTCTTTGGAGATGACTATGCAACAGTAGACGGTACAGGCGTACGCGACTACATCCACGTTGTGGACTTAGCAAAAGGTCACGTACAAGCCATCAAACGCATTACAGAAGTACCAGGTATTGATACATACAACTTAGGTACAGGACACGGCTACAGCGTTCTTGAAATGGTGAAAGCCTTTGAAAAAGCAAGTGGCAAAGAAGTTGCTTACCGCATTGCCCCAAGAAGACCTGGTGACATTGCAGCATGCTACGCAAAGACAGAAAAAGCAAAACGCCTCCTTGACTGGGAAGCAACTAAAGACGTAGATGAAATGTGCGAAGACAGCTGGAGATTCATGATGAATCGCGCACAAGAACTGAATCAATAAGATTTCTAAAGAGTAGGGTCCTCTTCCTCATAGGCGGCCTTGTGCTGAAAAGTCAGATTGCCTACTTCTGGTATCCGTTTTAAGGGAGATAAGTATAATAAACATATTTAATAACAAAAGCCGCCTAAGTCTTAGGCGGCTTTTGTCACATCTATAACACCTTCACAACAGGCAGACGTCTCTCCCCATCATAGGCTACATGAATCTGCTTATCTTGTAAGTCTCTGAGTTTCACATAATAGGTCTCTTCATAAGAAAAGGCTTGTACCTCCTTCAACACCCCATTGAGTTCGAGGGCAATGGTTTGGGGTACTAATAAGTCACTAGGTGGTGGTGGGTTAGGGGTCACTTGTAGGTAAGCCAGTTTCAAGATATGTACCACATCTGCCTTCAGCTTGGTCCAGTGGGCGGGATTGCGAACGTAGAACTGAGGGCACACTTTGCCCGTCACGTCGTAGTGGCGGATGATGTCGCGGTCTGGGTCTAGGGTGTAGCGCATGCAGAGCTTGGCGAGAAACTGGGTGAGGGCTTCATAGGTAGCCTCTCCAAACTGACCTTCCCAGTCAGGGTGACACACTTCGATGCCAAGGCTTTTGCTATTGGCATTTTTGGCGTGATAAGCTTGCTCCGTATCTGGAATACAGTGTAGAATCTCCCCGCCCAAGCCTACAATGTAGTGACTACTGGCATAGACCCCACGGGTGCCAGCCTTTAAGTTTTCAAAGTAGTTTCGGTTAGCCAGTGCAGGGGTTGCAGGGTTGGCTACCCAGTGGATCACAATTTTATGGATAACACGCAGTGGCAACTGAGGCCGACTGTATGGATTGGGTGTTAAAAGTGCAGATTGTATATTCAGCGTAAGCGTTCATCTCCTTTTTTCAGCAATTAATTATTTTTAGACACAATAAGCCACCTTAAGGCAGTCTTCTCCCCGTAAAATCTGTGACTGGACTTAAGATGGCTTATGTGTTGTGGCAAAGTTCCAGCCTCCATCCGAGTAGCCTTCACCCAACCACGTTCTAGCGTTTAGTCATAGAGGGTGTGACCGCTGGACTTACCATGTGGCGGTGCTTGGGAGTGTGCTTCAGGGATAGAGGTCCGTGACTTATCGCTGCAAGTGTCTCACCAGCTACCGTACATTGGGGTTACCATGGGTATGTACCTGTTTGACTATTGGCTATAGGAGGTTACATGAATCTAAACAACGAAGTACTGCAAAACTTAGGTATTGCCCCTGAACTCACCCGAGTGCCACTCCCTAAAGTGAGTCAAGTTATCCAAAAGCCTTCTAGCTACTTGGCGACGGGGAGGACACCAGTGGGCTACAAGTCTTTTAGAAGTAAGGGTGGTGCGCATCTGCCACCTAGGATATTGCTTCTGCGCTTAACCCTTACATTTACGTTATACGCTCCATGACAAAAAATTCGTCACTTATTTTAAAAAAAATTAAACTTTTTTTGATTTGGCTTCGTAGGTGGCGACTAAACGTGCCTGTTCTAGAGATTCTAGAAGCTTTAAGTCAAAGTCATGTCCCTCCACCCGGTGGAAGGCAGAGCGGGAGGCACCTAGAGGGAGTGTGACAGGGGAAGAAGATACAGTCCATGCCCAAGGGCTATGAGGTGTGGTAGAGCGGGTGGTGCGGCGAGGCTTAAAAGGGGCGTACTTCCCACTCAAGATGGCAAAGAACTTGTCTGGTTGAAGCATCCACTCCAAATAGGCACGCCAGGTACACCCCTCTTGTCGCCCGCATAGAAAGTCGGAAGACTCGACAGCCTTAAAGGCGCGCTCGAGTGTAGCCTGTACATCTAGACCCTTTTGAACAAGGTGTGCAGTGAGCTGCTTGAGGTACTTGTGCGTGCGTTGCCCCAATGTGTTAGGACTATCTAGAGAAGGACAGTGGGTTTTAAAGAGGGTGAGGACGGTATGAGCAAGTGTAGGGGCGCTCGCTTTGTCTTTCTCTGTATCTTTATGTGTTTTAAGAGATTTAAGAGACTTAGAAGGAGCGTAATCTTTGTAATACCCAAGTGCACAATGTGAATGTGTAAGAAGTGTATGTACTGCATCTGTATTGCGTAGGTAATAGGTGAGCTTTTTGATCCGGTCATAGTAGGACAAGTAGAGCTTGCCTTCAAAGGGATCTTGGCTTGCTATGTAGTCCTTCTTGGTTTTGTACACCTTGCCAATACGGTTAAAGGCATTGCGAAACTCCGCCTTGCTAAAGCCTAGTTCCTCTGTCCAGCTATCCCCTTTTTTGTAGGCATTATGCCCACAAGGTTCCAAGAACTTGTAGAAAGGCGTAGACTTGGTTTTGTCGAACCAGTATTCAAGTTGGCATAAGAGTAGACTTGCTGTAATACTCCCTGTAAGGGTGTTAAGCTCTGGACAGTATTTCAAACATTTTTGACTTTGCATAGTATATTCCTCCTAAATCCACTAAGTGAATCTGTGTATTTATATCGTTATACGCTATAAATCTAAAAAATCGTCAAAAAAAATAACGGATTTTAAGAAAACTATTTTGATGAGTAAAATATTCTGATATATTTAAAGTAGGACTAGTTACTACAAGGTAAAGCTACGCGTAGCTGGAAGGGAATCCAGCATGCAACAATCAATTGAAGAATTAGTAAGGTTAAGCAAAATTGACGTGAGCTATACAACTGAATTGTGGCAACGAGTAGACAAGATGATATGGAAGTACGTGAACATGTTCGAAAAAAGAGAAGTTGAGAAAGAAGATTGGTACCAAGAAGCATATTATGCATTTCATAAGAGTCTAGAGTCTTATGATGTCAATAAAAATACTACATTTACCACTTATTTTGTGGGGAACTTGAAAAACCACTTTATTCAGATTAAGCGAAAAGAGGGTAGAGGCGTAGAGGAGGTTTTTCTAGATCAAGATGAATTTGTGGCATTAGCCCATACTTATGTTGATGAAAAAAGTACAGAAGTAGAGGCTTTATTAGGTGTGCAATCAGAGTCCATCTTAGAGCACTTACAACCTATAGAGCGAGAGATTTTGGTGAGCTTTTATCTGAGGGGGGAGAGTCTGTATGCTATGAGTGAAAGGTTGGACATTCCCTATAAGCAACTAGACTCCAAAAAGCGAAGACTTCTAAAAAAATTAAAAAACTTTTTGAAAAAGTGACGAATTTTTTGTGCTGAAGCGTATAACGTAGTATAAGCAGTCGACGCTTACAATACATATCCATCCCAAGGAGGAATACAAATGGCAGTTACAGCAGAACTCGAAGAAGTAAAGGTAAGTTTAAAATTCACCAAAGGGTCACAGACGCTAGGCAATTGCTACAAAGAAGCAACAGATGAAGGGCTCTACAACTTAGGCCAAGCCATCGGAGGACTACACAAAGAAACACTAGAGACCATCACCAAAGTGGTGGAAAGTAAATTGATTGGTTAGTTGGAAAGTTGGA
>NZ_JAVVQU010000058.1:0-13140 GCF_036655075.1 Niameybacter sp.
ACTGCCCCTTTATATTTTTCACGGGTTTCAAGTAGTCGTCCATAATAATAATAAGGTTCAGGGAAATTTGCATAATCTTCTATAAGTGACTTAAAGATCTTAGCTGCCTCTTGATGTTGGCCTAAATAATAATAACTTGTTGCCAGATTGCTTTGCATGCGTTCATTGGTACTATATAACTCAACGGCCTTTAAGTTAAAAGCGAGTGCTTTTTCATAGTCTTTTTCACAGATTAGAAGATACCCTAATGTTTCATAAATAAGCACGCTTTCTTTTTCATTCAAAAGGGCCTCATAGATTTCTATCGCTCTATGTAGCCCACCTTGTTTCCAAATACTTAAGGCATTTGTAGCATTATAGTTAAGACGCTCATTAGCATCCATCTGTTCAGTATTAAGTGCACCGAGTACCTTTGCACCTTGACTGACTTCACCTTCACAAATCAAACGATAAGCGTATACGATTTTAATCATATTGGAGCATCCTTGTATTGCTATTGCTTTTTCATAAAGACTAAAGCTTTTTTCAAAATTCCCCTTTTTATATGCTGATACTGCTGAAGAGGCTATAAAACTCGCCCTTTGCTTGTATAGGACAATCCCAAAAACAACTAGGAAAACCCCAATTCCTAAAATAACATTCTTCAGTACAAAGGAACAAAGGATACTCATAACTGCCCCCAGTACCAAAATAATATTGGCAGAATTATTTCTTCTCATGTTATCTCATCCTTTCTCATCTTTTCTCTATTATAGCTTATTTATTCCTTTAATACACTATTTGATTGCACCCAGATTGTTTAGCTTGGTAAAGCTTACGGTCTGCTATGTCAATTAACTTATCTTTATCAAGGGCTTCTTGGGTAGACACCATGCCCATACTCACAGTAAGAGAAATTGGTCTATTATTATAATAAAATGTATTTGTAGCAATGCTTTCTCGCATAGACTCCATCATCTTACAGCACGTTTCACTAATAATTCCTGTGTCTGTCACATCTTTTAAGGCCTCAATCACGTAAGTTTTACCATCTTCGTGAATCGTATGGGCCATAATCCAATAGATACGTTCCTCATTATATTCTATTTTAACCATTGTTTTTCCACGTATCATAGCAATGATGCCCTGTAGGTAGTTCACCACTTGATAAATAGAGCACTTCACTGGATACAGGATCTACAACACGAATAAGGTCAAACATTGAACACTCTATAGTCTTTAAACTATTTTCAAACATATTTTCCTCCTAAAACTTTACAACGTTTTCCTATTATAACACAATTTTTACAACAACTATATAAAATATAACATAGGTCTAATAAAATATTATATTATACCTTAATCTACCATCCAAAATTTAAAAATCCATTGTATTATGATAGCAATTAAACTTTAAGACTTGATAATTTTTATCCAATGTGTTATAAATAAATCGAACATTTATTTAAGATGTGAACAAAATATTCGACTTAATTTAAAGGAGACTTATTATGAAAAAAAGATTTGCTCAACTATTCCTCGGTTTACTTACCTTATCAATGACTTTTTCCCTGTCTGCGGCTGAAACAGATTCTAAAGCTATACTTTTACAACCGGCGATGGTAAAAGAAGACGTTCAAGTTACCAAAAATGTTATTGGTGTCATTGGCGCAATGGAAGAAGAAGTTGAAAGCCTTAAGGAAAAAATGACGATTACACATACAGCAACAGCTGCTGGGATGACTTTCTATATTGGAACACTCTACGATCAACACATTGTACTTGCTCGCTCTGGTGTGGGTAAAGTCAATGCAGCCGTTTGTGCCCAACTCATGATTTCACTTTTTGATGCCAACTATTTAATCAATTCGGGTGTTGCTGGCACACTTAAAGAAGGGATTGACCAAGGTGACCTTGTAATCTCTACAGATGCTGTTCAACATGACTTTGATGTAACTGCACTTGGTGATCCACTTGGTGAAATCTCTAGACTAGGTATCACTTATTTTGAAGCGGATGATACACTTATTGACCTTGCGACACAAGCCTTCTCTAACTTAAAACTACAAGACGTTAAAGCTTTTAAAGGACGTGTTGCAAGTGGGGACCAATTTATTGCAGGTGGCCCTGTTCAAGAACGTATTCAAAAACACTTTGCACCATCCGCTGTGGAAATGGAAGGTGCTGCAATTGCACATGTTGCTTATATCAACCAAGTACCTTACGTGATTATTCGTTCCATTTCAGACAAAGCAAATGGTGAAGCTGATCTTTCTTATGAAGAATTCCTTCCACTTGCTGCAAAAAATGCGAGTCTTCTTATGGATGAAATCATTAGATTAGCAAGTACACATCTTCCAGTTGCTACAGAGGCTACTCACTAATCATTAGACAATTCCAAACGTCTTACATAAGCCTAAACAAAAAGACTTACTCCCCTATGCATATACTGCCTAAGGGGGTAAGTCTTTTTGTTGTCTATTTATTCTGCTTTTGCTGCTTCAATGATTGTAATAAGTGTGCTTAATGTAGCAAAGTTATTATTCACTCTATTTTTGCTCATTTTTAGACCTTTGATGACATCTTCTTCCTCAAAATTTTGTAAAAGGCGCATCATAGAGATGGCGCTTACTTTACCCTCTTTAGTATCAAGGACGCGGGCATATTTAATGAATTCATTTTTCATAGCTGAGTCATAAGCTTTTTCAAGTTCATGACTCATAGCTAAAAGTGGCATTTCCTCAAATACTTGAACAGATTCACCTACTAATTCTAAATGAAGTGCTTTACTTGTATCTGTACCTACAAAAATAACATTTTTAAAAGTTGCCCCTTCAAAATCTACATTTTCTAAGTTTACTGTATCAAAAAGTGTATTTTCAAAGTGTACATTTTTGAATCTAGAATTTTTTAAGTTTGCAGCTACAATTTCTGCACCATTAAAAGTACATTCTGTGAAATTACAAGCCTTAAATTGTGCCCCTCTAAAACTTGTCTCATCAAAATCAGATTGTGTAAAGTCACAGTTAAAACAGTTACTTCTTCTTAAATCCTTTGATTTGAAATCTTTGTTTGTTTTTTTTCTATTACTATACTTGATTTGGTCATTCATTCTTTTACTTATAGTTGTCATATTTTCCTCCTGCTAAAGCATCTTTATTTTAGCCATTTTAAAATTATTTAAACTCATAAAAAGAACTCTTATACCAAAAGATATAAGAGTTCTAAAAATCAAAGTCGTTTTCTTTTCTATCTATTAGAATAGCATACTTTCAAAATTATAGCAATAATTACTTGAAAAGACCTACTTAAATGCATATAACATATGCTTAATAAGTAGGTCTTTATGGGTATAAAACCATTACCGTCGCATACAATCAACAAGTTCTATGCGACTAACGTGTTAATTGGCTCATCCTCAGCAAAATTTCCTGCGACAGCCTCTGAACTTTGAATGCTTTGGTTACTCTGATTGATCATCTTTGTTTCCTCCTACATTCAGTTTGGTTTTACAAAAGTAGTATATGCACAAAATAGTTTTGCTATACATTTATTAAAATAATTTTCAAATGTTAAGTCGCTATTTTTTATTCCATAATCTCTTTATAAGCTATGCTATCTTTTGATTGAACATGGCTTAAAATGATAGAATTGATAGTCATTGTTTCTGCTGTTGAATACGATTTTCTATATTCTTCAGCTGCAGCTAATTGGGTAAATACGACGTCTTTTCCAAATTCTACTTGCACAACCTGCTCAATTTGAGAAAGAAGAAGTTTGAAAAATTTCTTTGTTGAATTTACTTTATTGACTTGATAACTTGCAAATCGTTTATGAAGTTGTGCTTCAAGGGTTAGTGCATCATCTGCGAAAATCATGGCATGAATATCAAAATCAAAAGGTACGGCTTCACCACTTAGCTCCTTCACACTTTCTTCGGGATCTAGTTTTCTCGTCATACCAATTTTATAAATATCTTCTCCAAAAGCACCAATGTTAGAGATAATGTAGACATAACCTGCACGATTATTGTGTTCGCGTTCTAGGATCACCTGCTTAGTCTGTTCCAATGTTTCTAACTTTGGTTCAACGTCTTGTAATTTTTTGAGAAGCTTAGCTTGTTCAATCTCATTAGCACTTTCTAATTTGCTTTTTAAGTCTTGCATTGTATTTTTCAGGCGCACTTCTTCTTTTTCAAGCTTTTTTCTTGTGCTTTCTAGTTCTTTGAGAACCTTAGCTTCTTCTTTAATACGATTTTTCAAAGCCACTTGTTCTTCTTTTTCTTCTTGCTTTTTCATGTCATATTCATATTTAAGATGCAGCTCAGCAATTTTAAGGTCTAGGTAAGTTTGACGCAATGACACTTGTTGCATCGTAGTTAGTCCATTGATTTCCTCAAAGGCTTTATAAATACGTTTTTCAGCTACTTCTAAGTGATTATATTTGACTTTAGCAATAATATGTTCACACTCACTATTAAAACTACGTATAGAAAGTTTGACAGTATCTAGGATAAAGTCTTTTCCCTTTTTTTTATCCTCCCCTATCATCCATTCTAGATTATGATATGTAGCTTCTTTATCCTTTACTAACTGTTTTTGTCTAGCTTTTACCTCAGCTAATTTCTCTTTATAGAAAGCTGAATTTTCAAAGCCATACTCAGTTTTATAAAATCCATATGTTTGAAGATCTGTTATTGTTTCAATCGCCTCTATATCATACTGTAGTTGACTGAATTGAATCTGTAGCTTAGAACAGGCATGGGTAAGCATCTCTTTTTGGGTATGTAGTGTTTTCAATTCATCTTTTATGCCTAGGGCTAGGCTTTCTTCTTTAAGGACTTGTGTATCCTCTAGTCGCTTCTGTAAAGATTCTATGTGCCCTTTATATTTTTTTGCATTCAGAAAATCTAATATTCCCATTGGTACAGCTCCTTTATTAATATAATTTCATATTAACATAAAATGTAGATTTTGGAAATCATAATCCGCCCTCAGGCTAACCCATAGACCTAAATGAAATCTCCTAAATTATATAAAATCCGAACTTTGTTTCTGCATTCATACAGAATGTTCGATTTATGTTGACATCTACAAAATATGCTTATTATCCATACAAATGCCCCAATAGGTTATCCCAAAGGACCCTATTGGGGCATTATTCTATTTATATTTGATTATAACAACGTTGCAACCAATCCTTCACTAGGTGAAGCAATAGACTCTGCGTTCACCAAAAATCCTTTTTCTTTTGCAATAGCTATTCCTGCATCTATACCTGCTTGAACAGCACCGACATCTCCAGTGAAAGTAAAATAAGCCTTTCCTCCTAGTGCATTCCCAAGCCTCAAATCTATAGGTTGTAAGTCAGCAGATTTCAAAACAGCATCCGCTACAACAATCATTGTTGCTACAGAAAAAGACTCCATAATGCCTAGTGCACTGATATGCTGTGGCATAGTAGCACCTGTAATGGCTGGAAATACTGCTGGGTCTACATTAGGAATAAACGTAGAATCTACGCCATATTCTCCTGCTAAGTTCACACCAACTCTGACTGCATCTTCAACAGCAGCTACATCTCCGTGAATAATTGCCATATACTTACCTGGGCAAATGGAAGTAGCACTTACAACTTCTACCTGTGCTGTCTTAAGCATCTGATCTGTTACATAAATACCACGTGAAACACTTATAAACTCAACAACCCCTATGGCATTTGGCATTTTAATCCCTCCTTATTACAACAAACGCATCACTCACATCGGTGACCGTTCCAGTTATACTCGCATGGATTGTTGCACCTAAACTCTTTTCAGGTATGGTGCCAATCAGTTGACCCTTTTCTACCTTATCCCCTACTTTTACACTAGGCACTGCAGGTGCTCCAACATGTTGTCTTGTTGCAATACGCACACTTTCTGGTTGAAAAGCAATAGATTGCATAGGTGCTGGTTGATCATAATGACTAAGTCCAAGTCTTGCCACAAGTCGCTTACTTGGCACCAATCTATAGTCACGACTTGAACGCACCTGGAATACAGTCTCTGTAGGTTTATAGCGATACCCTTCTGCTTCAAGGGTTTGTCTTGCAATCATGTTAGCTGTCTTTGGATAAATCCCTGCTGGACAAGCGAACAATTCGCATAAATTGCACTGGCAGCACAACTGAGGATTTCCTCCTTTTGCTAGCTCTGAAAGGGTATAATTTAATCCTCTAATAACCTTATGAGGCTGTAGATTATGTCCAATTAAATAACGGGGACATAAATCTGTACACATTCTGCACTGTTCACAAGAGGCCTTATTGACCTTTTTCGCTTGGTCATAGGTGACGCCTTTCTTCTGAATCAGCATATGGTCTTGACGTAAAATAATATAGCCTTTGTCTTTCTTAGTTACAACACCATTTAAATCCTTTAATAAAGGTCCCATCATAGGTCCACCATCAATAATGGTGTAGCCTTCAAAGTCTTCAATACCACTCGTTTTAAGTACATCTAAAATAGGTGTACCCACTGGCACTTTACAGGTCAAAGGATGTGGTACATCTCCAGCCACAGTAATATAAGTTTCTGTTACCGCCTCACCTAAGGATGCTTTATAAATATTCAATGCTGTCTCAGAATTAACAACTACACATCCTACATTAAGTGGGATACCACCCTCTGGGACGACTTTTCCAGTAAGTTCATATACGAGTATTTGCTCATCACCAGCTGGATACACATCTTCCAATGCTTGAACTTTTACAAAATCTTGCAATTGCAAAGCTACTATAGCTGCTTCTAGAATTTTAATAACTTCCTTATGCTTACCTTTAACGCCCATAATGGCTTGCTTTGCCCCTACTAGTCTGCCAGCTGCTTCAAAACCTTTAATAATTTCATTGGGATAAAGTGCCATCAACTGCTGATCCACACGTAGTAAAGGTTCGCATTCTGCACCATTTAGAAGGATATACTCCGCTTGCGCATTTAACTTCACATGAGTTGGAAACCCTGCGCCTCCAGCGCCCACTACGCCAGCTTCCCTTACTTGTTCTAAAAGTTCCAACATGCCACCTCCTCTATGCTATGCCATTCCTTGTTCTTTAACACTTTTAATTTTCCCATATCACTTGTAAATATACCCACTAATAAGAAAATTAGGTATTTATTTCTACATCTTATAAGTTAGGTGTTTGTCCTGTTTGTAGTATACCTTTTAATAAGTGGATGAATTGTTCTCTATCTACGTCAAGACCAACCCACACATTAGGCTGTTGTCTATTTTCTAAGAGAGGCTTTCTAACTATAGTGCGCCCTCTATAAACTTCACTTTCCGTCTCCACTATACCACAGCCAAGTGTATAGTCTAAAAGTTGTGCATCTATCACACTTGCTACTGCCAATGCATCATGAAGTGGCACAAAGTCCTGCCCCACTCTGGCATTCACTTGTTGTAAAAACTCAAGGAGGTACCTTAAAACAAGGGTGTAAGGATGTTCGAGTCTTAAAACATCTTGAATATCTTGTGCTTTTAGTACCCCTTTAAGCGTTATATCCAAGCCTACCATTCTAAGAGGGATGCCTGACTCCCAAACGATTTGTGCAGCTTCTGGATCTGCCCAAATATTAAATTCCGCATAAGGTGTACGATTGCCACCTCCTGTAGAACCTCCCATAAAGGTAATACACTTAAGACGCTTTTTTAAGTCAGGATATTTTAATAAAGCTGTTGCCACATTGGTGAGTGGCCCTAAAGCAATGAGTTCCAATCTACCTTCTGCTTGTCTTGCTTGTTCGTCAATGAAGTCCCAAGCAGGCTGTAACACATAACGATTTTGTGATATAGGAAGGACAACACCGCCTAAGCCTCCTTTTCCATGGAACGCTTCAGCACTTTCTTGTTGCCTTTTAAGAGGCTTTGAAGCACCCTTTGCAACAGGTACATGTAAATCTAAAAAATCTATGATGTTAAGCGCATTTTGTGTAACGATTTCAAGAGGTAAATTTCCAGCTACAGTAGTTACGCCTCTTATCTCTAATCTGTCACTTTGCTTAGCCAACATCAAGGCTATAAAATCATCTACTCCAGGGTCTGTATCTATAATAACTGGTCTATGCATAGCTCTCCGTGATGCCTCCTTTAAGTTTTCACTGACTCTCTGTATATTAACTATATTAAAGGATTCTTGTCTGCCAGTAAAGCGATTAGGTTGGCTTAAACTTTAATCCAAAAGCTTCTACAACGTAAAGAGGAC
Organism: Niameybacter sp.; assembly: GCF_036655075.1. Lineage (NCBI taxonomy): Bacteria > Bacillati > Bacillota > Clostridia > Lachnospirales > Lachnospiraceae > Niameybacter > Niameybacter sp. Next base: position 8,224 of record NZ_JAVVQU010000058.1, read on the forward strand.
TATCACACCCTGTGCAATAGTCCTCTCCTTTCTTACTCAATACTTTCTATTATTTCCAATATAGTCGATTCACTCATCCCTTCACGACTACTAATGGCATAGCTGTAAGTTCCATCTGTCCATGTTGCTAAGTAGATGGCATCTGAATTGCCTTTTAAGGTCACTTCATCCCACTTACTATCCACCTCAATTTCAAGAGGATAGACCGTGTAGTCACCACTTATATCGTTAGTTCCTTCTCCCATACGATAGCCTATGGTATCTTGCGGGCTCGTGTACGTCACTTGTACTAACTTTTCATCTATTATTTCTAGACCACTCACTGTATCCTCCTCTAATGCATGAGGTTGCTTTAATGTAAAAGGCAGTTGAGCTTGAAGTATTTCTATTGTTGTAAAGGGTTGAACAGGATTAGGCAGTGTGTCCTCCTCTTCAGGTTGGTGACACGTATTTTGTTCACTGACTGCATTAACCTCATCTATTTTGTCCCCTCGTTCTAGTTGCGCTTCTGTGTCTGGTTGATTATGCTTCATTCGTATAGCCAGTGCAATACCTCCTAAAACAACACACGCTGTCAAAAGGCCTTCTGAAGGTATCCCTTTTGCTTCATTGTTACGTCTCATCTTAAGACCTCCATGAAATAGGATACTACCAGTATATGCCAGTTTTTCTCAGTTAAGGCTCTTAGAGCTTAACTATCTTTCATAAAATAAAGCCTACTCCGGTTACAGTATCTCTGACAAACAAAAATCCCACCTCTTTCTACAGTACTTCATACTGAAAATAGATGTGTGACTTAAAGTATGGCACTATTTTTTATGACTGAGCTTGTGCTAACCTTCGTCTTACAAAAGTATCAATTAAATCGTAGGCTTCTTTAACACTCACAACTTGAGTCAAGGCCTGTTCCATTGGACATTGACCATCTCTTGTGCGATTTAAAATAAAAGGGACAAGTTCATCATATGTTATCCTAATAGGGTAGTCCTTTAATACCTCCAGCGCTGTCTCACTAATCACCTTAGTATAAACTTGACTCACACCTAATGACACGAGAAGATAAGCTACTGCCCGTCCTACCATTTTATCTGCTACCTCTAAATCGCCTGTTGGAAGGGACTTTTGTTCTGTCATAAAACGCCAAAGAGGCAGAACACCTTTTTCATAAGAAGTCATGAGTACTTGCTCCTCTTGGAATAAAATACAACTTGCTTCTTTCTCATTTAGTACTTGTTTTAACTTTTTAGGCGTCATTTCTTTTTAACCATCCTTTCTTATTCATTGCATAAAGGATAGGTGGAATGAAAACAACTTGTAAGATAATACCTGGTACACTTTGTCCTAAAATGGCCCCAATACTTAAAGCTGGAGGCAATGTCATACCTAACACCGCTGTTACAAATAAGAACACACAGGTATGAACGACTCTTCCTAAAATCATACTAAGCACTAATGATACGATGATACTGAGCTTATATTTTTCAAAACAAAGACTTGCCACAAACCCATAAATACCAAGCTCAATCATCATAAAATACAACGTAGGCACAGGTGGCATGCTCCCTCCTGTATATAAGAAACTACACACTGGTGACAATATGCCTACGAGCAAGGCCACTGGTGGGTTCAACATAAACCCAGCAATTAATACAGGTAAATGCATAGGTAAAAGTATTTTACCAAGACCTGGCCCTCCTAAAACATGAAACACTTGAGGCATAAGGGCACCAAGTGCTATAAATAGGCCTGCAAACACAATATTTTTTGCTTTCATCCTATCTGTTCTCCTTTTCATTTGAAAAATAACTTTTTAATTTATACCTTACTATAATCTTACATTTATTTCTAGTATTATTCATCCTTTTCTAAGATTCCATGCTAAAATCTCTTCGACTTACTATACCTCCTAGATTCAAATACTAGCTAAACTTAAAGCACTTATTGCCTCTAGATAACACGCTATTTTTTATTATACTAAAAGGACGCCTGACCTAAAGCCTTGATGCTTTAGAATAGGCGTCTTTTAGTGACTCATTTGTTTCCTTTATGCTGAATCCACCCTACATAAAGGCCTGAATAACCATATTTACAATGAAAAGTGCCGTCACAATGTACATAATAGGATGAATCTTCTTAGCTTTACCTTTTACGATCATACAAATACAAAAACAAATAAACCCAATAGCAATCCCATTTGTAATGCTTCCTGTAAAGGCCATAAAAATTAAAGTAAAGAAAGCAGGTGCTGCTACTTCAAATTCATGCCAAGCTATTTTAGCCATAGATTCACTCATCATAATGCCTACAACAATAAGCGCAGGTGCTGTAGCCGCTGCTGGCACAATACCTACAATTGGACTAATAAAAATAGATAGTAAAAATAATACGGCTACAACAACAGATGTAAGACCCGTCTTGCCCCCTACACTAATGCCCGCTGCACTTTCTACATAAGTTGTTGTGTTACTTGTACCTAAAAGAGCACCTATAGATGTAGCTGTAGCATCTGCAAACAGCGCTCTTTCTAATTTAGAAGAAAAGCCATGACCTTTCTTAAATACTTCTTCGTCTTGTGCGTCAAAAATACCTGCTTTTCGCCCTGTTCCTAAAAAGGTACCAATCGTGTCGAAGGTATCGGATAAGGAAAGCGCAAAAATAGTAGAAAATACTAAGAAAATCTTCCCAGGGTCACTAAACAACCCACTAAAGTCTAATTTAAAGAAAGTTGGTGCAATACTTGGAATGTCAAAACTCATCCCTTGTAAATTGCCCACTTGCGTGACGCCTAAAAAGATCCCAATTAAAGTGGTGCCTAAAATCCCCCATAAAATAGCCCCATTAACTTTTAAAAGTAATAAAACAATCGTTAAAACTAAGCCAATCAACGCCAAAAGTGCTACAGGGTCTGTAAAGTTGGTTAATCCATGTTGAACATTAATAAATACACTCGTATCTCCAGTAGCAATGCAGTCACTTGCACTCGCAGAAAACGTAATAAAATGGGCTTGTTTTAGGCCAATATACGTAATAAAAAGTCCAATACCTGCTGAAATGGCATACTGCAAAGATATTGGAATAGCATTGATAATCATCTTACGTATTTTTGTCACTGTAATCACGATATTGATGAGTCCACAGATGAATACCATAGCTAATGCCTGTTGCCAGCTAAATCCTAATGCAAATACAATGGTAAAAGTAAACATGGCATTAAGTCCCATTCCTGGAGCCTGTGCAAAAGGTACATTTGCTACTAATCCCATGATTAAAGTACCAATAACTGCGGCTAAAATAGTCGCCATAAAGACAGCCTGTGGATCCATCCCTGTTTGAGCCAAAATCATAGGATTGACAAATAAAATGTACGCCATAGTGAGGTAGGTGGTGAGTCCTGCATAAACTTCTGTTTTAACTGTTGTCCCGTTCTCTTTCAGTTTGAAAAACTTCTCCATAACATCCCTCCAAACTTTGTTTACTTTATGTATATTGTACATATCAAGCTTTTATACCCATCGGACAACTTCATTTGCTACTCTATTATATAGCTTATCCCTATCAAAGGTGCTTCCTCTGTACCCTAAATGGATGTACGTCACTAGCCCTAACATAATACTTATAAATTTTTTGTTCATTATTTTTTGTTCATTAAAATCTTCGCTCAATTTCTACCTTATTCCTCTAATGTTCGCATCATCCATTTTAATCGCTTGATAATATCTAGCTTTTGCGTACAAAGCTTTTCGCACTTACCACACTCAATGCATGATTGGGGGCCAGGTATCTCTTTTCCAATGGTCCCCCATTGTTGCATTTCTTTATATTTTGCTTTAGCTACTTCTAAGCCTTTTAATATATAACTGTTATACAACTCCATAAACACTGGAATGTCGATCCCCTTTGGACAATGTTTGCAGTATTGGCACGTTGTACAGAACCCATTCATTTCTTCACGTAGCTGACTTTTAATCGTGTCAATCTTTTCTTTCCCAAACACTTCTACATGATTCATAGCCTCTACATTGTGTTGCACTTCTGCTTTGCTTCCCATTCCGGAAAGTACTACTGAGATTTGTTCATGAGAGGCATTAAATCTAAGCGCCGCTTGAATAGTAGACTCCTTCTCACTTTGCTTTAAGAACGAAAAATAATCTTGGTTTTGAGGAATTAGGCCTCCACCTAATGGATTCATCGTTACAACACCTAGTCCCTGTTCATAAGCCGCTTCAATCCCTTCACTGCGATAAGGGAAGTTGACTGCATTGTACCCCAGTGTTACGCCTTCAAACAAACCATCTTCTACCATCTTACGAATTTCTTCTCCACTTGCATGGGTAGAAAAAACTAAATGCTCGATTAACCCTTCCTCTTTTGCTTTTAAAGCCCCCCAATAAGGGCCCTCTTTAGCAATGACTTGTTGATATTGTTCGTAAGTTAAGATACACCACATATTATAGAAGTTAATCTTTTCTAATCCCATACGCTTTAATGAACGTTCGAGTCTACGTCTTACATCGTCTCCCGTAGGATCCGCTGTGATACTACTTTTAGTAGAAACGAAAAAGTCTTTTGGCATATGTTTAAAAGCTTCCCCAAAGATGTCTTCACTTCTATCGTTACAGTAATTGGGTGCTGTATCAAAATAGTTAATCCCAAGTTCATTGGCATAACGTACAATCTCAGCTCCCTCTTCTATAGAACAGGTATCACTAAAACGCATGCCACCAAATCCAATCGCCGATACTTGTTTCCCTGTTCGCCCATAAGGTTTATAAATCATTTGAAATCCCCCTTTTATTCACACTCTATTGCTTTTGTTTACTTCTTTCATTATAAATTAGATGTACCTATTTGTATATTCCATTCCGTACCCATTCAATCAAATCACTCTGGACATGGCTTATAAATAGACTTAAAAAA